>JBOGIZ010000897.1:0-1825 GCA_050747805.1 Vicinamibacterales bacterium
ATCCAGGATCGCTTCGACGAAATCGTCGAGTTCGCCGAGCTCAGGGAGTTCATCGACGCGCCCGTGAAGACCTACTCGTCCGGCATGTACATGCGGCTCGGGTTCGCCGTCGCGATCAACGTGGACCCGGACGTGCTCCTCGTCGACGAGGTCCTGGCGGTCGGCGACGAGGGCTTCACGCACAAGTGCCTCGACAAGTTCGCCGAATTCAAACGGCGCGGCAAGACCATCCTGCTCGTCACGCATTCGCTCGGGCTCGTCGAGCGCTTCTGCGACGAGGCGCTCTGGCTCGACGCCGGGCGCGTCAAAGGCTCGGGAGACCCGAAGCGCATTGTCGGCGCCTACATCACCGACGTCGAGCAGAGCGAGGAGCGCGAGCTCGCCGCGGTCGATGCGCGCGCGCGCACCACGGCGGGCGCCGAAGCGGTGCCGGAGGAGATTCAGCGCGCAGCAGCGGACGCGTCCGGCGCTGACGGATCGCCGACGGTGCCAGACGACATGTTTCGCGCGACCGAAGGCCGGTGGGGATCGCGCGAGGTGGAGATCACCGATGTGACGTTCGCGGGTCCCGACGTGGAGATGGGGCACGTGTTTCGATCGGGCGAACGGCTCGATGTCCACATCCGGCTGCGCGCGCCGCTGCCCGTTGACGACTTCGTCATCGGCGTCGGGATCTTCAACGCGGAAGGCGTCTGCTGCTATGGGACGAATACGGCGATTGAGGAGCTGACGCCCGAGCGCCTGAGCGGCGAGATCGAAGCCGTCTTTTCAATCGAGACGCTCGACCTCGTCGAGGGCACGTACAAGACAGACATCGCGGTGCACAAGGTGGACGGATATCCGTACGACTACCATCGGCTCCTGCACACGTTTCGCGTCAAGTCACGGACGAAGGACGTCGGGATTTACCGGCCGCGCCATGCGTGGCGGTTCAGCGGCGACGTGCACTTCGTGCCGCGCGCCGGCCTGCCCACGTGACGGAGCGCGTGCTCGACGCGGCCGCCCTCGATCGGTTCGCTCGCCGCGCGCGCGAGAACCGACAGCGCATCGTCTTCACGAACGGAGTGTTCGACCTCCTCCACCCGGGGCACGTTCGATACTTGCAGACCGCCAGGGGTTACGGCGACGTACTGATTGTCGGATTAAATTCTGATGCGTCGGTAAAGCGCAACAAGGGCGCCGGGCGGCCGATCAATCCGGAAACGGAGCGCGCCGAAGTGCTCGCCGCTCTTGGGTGCGTAGATGCCGTCTCGATATTCGACGAGGACACGCCCGCGGAGATCATCCAGCGCATTCAGCCGGACGTGCTCGTGAAGGGCGCCGACTGGCCGGCGGATCAGATCGTCGGCCGCGACACGGTCGAGGCGCGCGGCGGCAGAGTGATTCTGGCCCCGGTCGAGTCCGGCTTCTCGACCAGCTCGATCATCGAACGCGTGCGCCGCCTCAATCCGCCAGGCTGAGCTCCGTCCCGTGTAGTCCGTCTACTCCGTGGCCGCGTGCGATAATTGAAGGTTCCAGCCTTCGCTCCATGAGTTCGTCTACCTCGACATCATTGACGCTGCGCGCGCTGCTGAAGACGGCGGTCGGCCGCCTCGATCTCGGTGCGGGCGGACAGAGCGTGAGCGGATTGACGGCGCCGGCGGCCGCGCTCGGCGTCGCGGCAGCGGCGGCGCGGCGCACCATCGTCCTGATCGCTCCCGGCGACCGCGATGTCGAACAGCTCACCTCGGACACGCGCTTTTTCCTGTCGGCGCTCGAAGGATTGTCCGAGAGCGAGAGCGCCCGGGCCGTGCTTCCGTTCCCATCACAGGAAGTGGATCCGTAC
>JBOGIZ010000898.1:0-2155 GCA_050747805.1 Vicinamibacterales bacterium
AGCGTTGCCCGTCCATCGAACGCGAGCACGCAGATCCAGTACGCGTACCACATGGTGCTGCTGCCGACCGGTGAAGTCTTCAGTCCGACCGGAGGCACGACGCTGCCGTTCTACACGATGGATCCGACCACGCACTCGGATCCCTCGTGGAAGCCGATCATCACGTCGGTCTCGCACAGTCTCGCGCCCGGCAGCAGCTACACGCTGTCCGGCTCACAGCTGAACGGACTGACCGAAGGCGCGTACTACGGCGACGACTACGCGTCGGCGACGAACTATCCAATCGTCCGCATCACGAACCTGGCGACCGGCGACGTCTTCTTCGCTCGCACGCACGACCGTGACAATCTCAACATCACGCCTGGCGCCACCGTCAACACGACGGTCGACATTCCGGCCAACCTCGAGCACGGTACGAGCGATCTCGTGGTGATCGCCAACGGCATCGCGTCTGATCCGGTCGAGTTCAACCATCACCCGGTCACGACCGCGGCGCTCGCCGGCACGGCCGGCCTCAATGGCTGGTTCGTCAGCACCGTCCAGGTCACGCTGACGGCCACCGATCAAGACTCGCCGAACGACGTCGCGGCGACCTATTACACGATCGACGGCGGCCCTCAGCAGACCTATGGCGGTCCATTTGCGGTGTCGGGCGATGGCGTGCATCAGATCACGTTCTGGAGCGTGGACAAGGAAGGCGACGTCGAGGCCGCAAACTCCCGGACGATCAAGATCGACACGACGGCGCCGACGGTCGCGGTGTCGGCGAGCCTGACGTCGCTTTGGCCCCCGAACAACCAGACAGTGCCAGACGTGATCTCGGGAACACTGTTCGACGCGACATCGATGATCGATCCGGCGTCGGTTTCGTTCCGCGTGATCGATTCCGAGGGGACGCTTCAGCCTTCCGGCGCGGTGACAGTGAATCCGGACGGAAGCTTCTCGTTCGTCGTGTCGCTTGAGGCAAGCCGCCAGGGCTCGGATAAGAGCGGACGCCAGTACACCCTCATCGTGAAGGCCTCGGATCTGGCGGGCAATACCGCGACGGCGGCGGTCGTCGTGACGGTGCCGCACGATCAAGGCAAGTAACTAGTCCATTCGCGCGACCGCAGGCCGGCGTTCGGCCGGCTTGCGGTTACGGTTCAGTACTCCGGCCCTACACTCGGCTGCGTTGAAGCGAGCCCCGATGCCGCCTGCCCGTGCGCCGACGGGCGTGCCGGTCCGCCTGGCGATCCGCGCCGCCGAGGCCGTGCCCGTCTATCGCGCGTCGCTGCGACTGGCGCCAATCAATCCGCTGGCGTGGTACAACCTGGGCCTGGCGGAAGGGGCGCTCCACGACATGCCCGCCGCCGCCGCGAGCGTCGGCGAAGCCGTGCGACTGGCGCCATTCTATGGAGATGCGCGCGCCGGCCTGGGCGCGGCGCTTCTGGAACTGCGCCCAGGCCGCTTTCGATCTCGGCCTGATTGCTGCGTACCAAGGAGGCAGCGGCGCTGCTGGCGCGACGCTGAAGCGTGCGCCAATTCAATTCACCAGATCACCAATTCACCAATTCACCAATTGCGGCGCTCACCGAACGGTGAGCGTCCCCTTCATGTCCTTGCACTTGGGATCGACCGTGAGATTGCAGTAGAAGGGCACGGACCCGACCTGGTCCGCGCGGAACTCGAACGTTACGGTGTGACCGGCAGCGGCGCGCTTCGCGATCCGGTAGCTGTCGATGGTGAAGCTGTGAGGAATGTCCTTCGCGGTGAAGGTGATCTTCACCAGATCGTTGCGATCGACCGTGATGGTGGACGGCGAGAACGCGTAATGATCGCCGACGATCGTGAACTCACGGACGGTTGCTCCCTGGTCCTGCCCATCGACCGTGCGAGCGGTCGTCGGTCCGGCCGAGGGCCGCGCTGCGGCCGTCGTGACCAGCAGCGTGACCATTCCAGCGAGCGGGGCGAGAAACGACCAGTATCGGGCTCTCATGGGGCCTCCTCGCAGTTAGACGCGGCGGCCGCCGAAACGGCCGCCGGGACGTCCCGTGCCGGGCGATCCCAGCCAAAGGCTGATCGGGCCCGGCCTGCACACGCGTCAGTCTTTTTGCACCGGCGCATGGTCGCCGTGGCGCTGCCGGCTGCCCTGGTGCCGCCCGCCACGGCCGTGCTC
>JBOGIZ010000899.1:0-5704 GCA_050747805.1 Vicinamibacterales bacterium
CGAGCGGCCCGGGTTGGTGATGGCCGACCGTAAGCGCCTATTGCTCGTCGAAACCGAGCCGGGGTTCCGCCGGCTGATCGAGCAAATGGCGGCACCGATCTCCGACGTGCAGTCGACCGCCGACTTCCAGACCGCGCGCACCGAGTTGATGGAAGGCGCCTACGATCTGCTGCTGACCAATGTCCGCCTCCGCGCGCACAACGGACTGCACCTCATTTATCTCGCGCGCGCGGCGCACCTCCCGACCCGAACACTCGCCTACAGCGACCCCACCGATGCCGTGCTCGCCCGTGAAGCGCAGCGTGCGGGCGGCTTCTACGAACCGCTGATCCGGCTGCCCTACAGTCTGCCGGCCTACATCCGCGCCGAACTCCCGCCGCTCGATCGCCGCGATCCAGCCGTCGCGGATCGCCGGAATGTGTATCGAGGCGGACGCCGGCGAGCGGACGTGCCGCTGAGTGGCTCAGCGAAGACGCTCTGGGCGTAAGGATCGGGGAGTGCGGGGGGCGGGGTGCGGAAAGACAGAATGCAGAATAACCAGGCAAGCAATCGGCGCGCGGGAAGAACAAGATTGCAGGTCTGCTTTAGCGAGCTGCGACCGGAGCTACAACGCCCAGATCCGTATTTCTTGATCTATCCTTCTTCCTTGATCTCCTCATCTCCTGATCTCTTGATCTCCTGCGAGATCCCCCGCCCCCCGCCCTCCGCCCTCCGCTAGTGTTGGCGATCGCCCGATGCGAGACGTGTGGGACGTTCGCGGAACGACGTCAGGCTTGCGGCGGCGGCGCGGAAGCCGTGGAAGGGCAGATGGCAGTCGTGCTTGCGCAGGAAGCCGAGGAAACGCTTGTAGTCTTCCGGCGGCATGTTGAAGCGCTGCACGAGGTCCCGGTAGCTGCCGCGGCTCGTCTCGAGTCCGCTGCGGATGATCGCGCGCAAGTCGTCGCGCGTGAGGTCGCGCGCGATGAACAGCGGGTAGACGACGTTCCAGAAGGAATCGCCGTGTTCGAGCATCTGCGCCGTCAAGCGCGCCGCGGTCGATTCCGTTCCGGCGACGTCCACCGACGCCGACGGCACGGCCGAACGCGCGAGCACTTCGGACGGCAGATCCGCTTCGGACACAATTCCATCGCGCGCGCGCAGCAGGCTGCGTTCGATCACGTTCTTCAGCTCGCGCACGTTGCCCGGCCAGTGATACAGGCGCAACCGGTTGACCGCTTCGGGCGAGAACGCGACCGGCTCGACGCGATGCTCCCACCGGCAGATGTCGGCCATGTACTCGACGAGCGCCGGCACGTCCGCGAGGCGTTCGCGCAGCGGAGGGACGACGATCTGGATCACGTTCAAGCGGTAGAACAGATCCTCGCGAAAGGCGCCCGCGAGCACCTGCGCCTGCAGATTCCGGTTGGTGGCCGCGATGAGCCGCACATCGATGCGCGCGTGCGCGCGGTTGGCGCCGACGCGCTGCAGTTCGCCGGTTTCAAGGAAGCGCAGCAGCACCGACTGCATGCGCGCGCTCATCTCGCCGACTTCGTCGAGCAGGATGGTGCCGTCCGCCGCCAGCTCCAGGAGGCCGGGCTTGTCGCGATACGCGTCGGTGAAACTGCCGCGCGCATAGCCGAAGAGTTCCGATTCGAGGAGCGTGTCCGGGACGCCGGCGCAAGTCAGCGTGACGAGCGGCGCGCGCGCGCGGGCGCTTCGCTGGTGGATGAGTCGTGCGACAACTTCCTTGCCGGAACCCGTTTCACCCGTGATCAAGACCTTCGCGTCTGTTTTCGCGGCGCAGTCGATGTCGGCGTTCACGGCGCGGATCGCGTCGCTCTCGCCGACGAGCACGGTCTTTTCGTTCCTCGCACCTGTGGACACGGTGTTCATCTCCCCGACGTCCCACGCCTTGTCAAAGGCTCACGCGCGCTGACGAATTTCTGACGCGAAACAGCGATCGTAGCTGAGCCGGCGCGGAGCGTCAACGATACTGCGCTGATTGCGGCGATTTCGTTGCAGTTCTGTAAATTCCACGCATGTTCGGGGCCGCTCCCGGAGGCCCCCTCGCGCATAAAGTCTCCATTAGGGCTGACTTTCGTCGACCGAATTCACACGAACCGTGACCTTCTTTCTGCTTCCCCGCAGCTTCTTGTCGCGCCGCACGCAGCCTTAAGTCCGCTCAGGACAGTAGGTAGCCGCCGTACCGGCACCCCGGAGCCCGGCTGGATCGGGTGTCGCAATTGCGCGCGCCGGGTCCGCGACGTCCGGGGCTGTGGAGTTTGCCGCCGGCGCCCGCCCTTTTTGGAATGCCATGATGAGACAGACCGAGCACGTCCAACTGATTGGGACGAGTGCGGCGATCCACGAGCTCAAAGCCGAGATCGAACGCATCGCACGCTCCGACGCCAAGGTGCTGATCGCCGGCGAAAGCGGAGCGGGAAAAGAAGTCGTGGCTCGCGCTATCAAGAGCGCCAGCCCGCGCGCGGGCGAGTCGTTCGTGCCGGTGAACTGCGCCGGCATTCCCGAGGCGCTGCTCGAATCCGAGTTGTTCGGGCACGTGAAGGGCAGCTTCACGGGCGCGTACCGCGACAAGCCCGGCAAGCTCGAGATGGCCAACGACGGCACGATCTTCCTCGACGAGATCGGCGAGATGACGCTCCGCATGCAGGGCCTGCTGCTGCGGTTCCTCGAGACGGGCGAGATTCAGAAGGTCGGCGCCGAGCGGGTCGGCATGGCGCCCAACGTGCGGGTCATCGCCGCGACGAACCGCAACCTGCGGGATCTCATCGCGCAGGGACTCTTCCGCGAGGATCTGTTCTACCGCCTGAACGTCATCCACTTGATCGTGCCGCCGCTTCGCGAGCGCCGCGAAGACATCCCCATGCTCGTCGACTTCTTCATGCGGCGCTTCGCCGACGCGCACGCGAACGGCAACGCGAATGGCAACGACAATGGGAATGGCAACGGAACGAGCGCCGGAAGCGGCAACGGCAACGGGACCGGAAATGGGAACGGGAACGGCAACGGCGAGGTCCGTCACGGGCACAATGTGACGCACGACATCTCGCCGGAAGCCCTCGCGATGATGACGCAGTACCCGTGGCCTGGCAACGTGCGCCAGCTGCAGAACGTCATCGAGCGCCTCATCGTCACCGGCCGCCACCCGGTCGTCCAGCCCGAGGATCTGCCCTACGAGCTCCGCACGCCGGGACAGAGCCTGCGTCCGCGCCGCGAGCGGCGGCGGACCGTCGCCGACGATCTCTTCAAGAAGCTCGTGGAAGAACGTGAATCGTTCTGGACGGCCGTCTACCCGCTGTATATGAACCGCGAGATTACGCGCGGCAACGTGCGCGATCTCGTCCACAAGGGCCTGGAAGAAGCGCGCGGCAACTACAAGATCGTGCTCCGGCTGTTCAACATCGAACCGACCGACTACAAGCGGTTCCTCAATTTTCTCCGCAAACACGATTGTCAGCTGCCGTTCAAGGAGTACCGCTAGTGAACGCCCTGATTCGTCCGATCGTTCGTCCCCGGGTCGCCGCGGCGGCCCTGTGCGCGTCGCTGCTTGCGGCCTATCCCGCCGCGGCGCAGACACGGTCTGTGAAGACGCCCGCGCCGGCCCACTCGACGCCTCCGGCCGAGATCGCGGCCGCCGCCGCGAAAGGGGTCACGGCGCCGTCCGACTACGTGATCGGCCCCGACGATCAGCTCTCGATTCTGTTCTGGCGCGACAAGGATCTGTCGGCCGACGTCACCGTGCGTCCCGACGGCAAGATCTCCCTGCCGCTGTTGAACGACGTGCAGGCCGCGGGCCTGACGCCCGAGCAGCTGCGCGAGAAGGTCACCGAAGACGCGAAGCGCTTCATCGAAGATCCGAATGCCAGCGTGGTCGTCCGCCAGATCAACAGCCTGAAGGTGTTCATCACGGGACAGGTCGCCAAGCCCGGGCCGTACGCGCTTACGGCGCCGACGACCGTGCTCCAGCTGATCTCGACGGCGGGCGGACTCAACGAATACGCGAAGTCCAAAAAGATCGTGATCATGCGGACCGAGAACGGCCGTCCGATGAGTTACGCGTTCAACTACAACGAGGTCACCAATCGCCGGAAGCTGCAGCAGAACATTCTGCTCAAGGCCGGCGACACGGTCATCGTGCCCTAATGAGTGCGATCTCCCGTACCACCTCGATCGTGTTCGCGATGCTGTTCACAGCGTCCGCGGCGTTTGCGCAGGCCGAGCGGCCGCAGCGCATGTTCCGCGGTCTGTTCGGCGGACCGGGACCGCGGCCCGACAGCCAGACGGAGTTCGATGCCAACGTGTCGATCTATGGCGCCTACGACGAAGATCTCGGCGCGTCGCAGGGTGCCGTGGTCGATCCTCGGAACGAAGTGGGCGGCGCGTACTCCGGCGTCGATCTCGGCCTGACGTTCACTCATAGCGGCCGCCACGTGGATTACGCGGTGACCGGCGGATCGAGCGGCCGGTATTACCCCACGCTGCACACCCTCACGACGCTGGGTGACCAGGCGGCGTTCAGCGTCGGCGTGCACGGCCGCCGCGCATCCCTTCAGGCGATCGAGTCCGGCATGTACTCGCCGCTGTTCATGCTGGCGCCGTTCGCGACCGCCGTTCCGACGACCGCCGCCGACGTGGCCGCGGCGCCGGTGAACACCGCGGTCCAGCACGAGACGATGTTCGGGAACTCAACGACCCTGACGGGCGACCTGACCCTCGGTCCGCGATGGTCGCTCGACTCGACCGAAGCGTTCAACACGAGCAGGGTTCGATACGGCACTGGCTCGGCGTCACAGCGTTCGTGGACGGCGGGCGCGACGCTGAAGCGTCAGGTCTCGAAGGATTCGGCGCTCCACCTCGGCTACACCGAGCAGAATCTACTGCCGCTGCTCGGCGCGTCGACCGTGAGTGTGCACAACCTCGATCTCGGAATGGACTACCACAAGGCGCTTGGCCGGACGCGCAAGACGACGATGAGCGTCAATTTCGGCTCGGGGATGGTGCAGGACGCCTCTGCGCATCTGTACACCGTTCTCGCCGACGCGTCGCTCAACCGTGAAATCGGCCGCTCGTGGGTCGCGCAGGCGAACTACCACCGCGGCCTTGGCGTCGTCACCGGGTTCAACCGGCCGCTGTTGTCCGACTCCGTCACGGCCTCGGCTGGAGGGCTGCTGACCCAGCGCCTCGATCTGAATACCAGCGCCGCGTATACCAACGGCGAGATCGGCATTACGGGATTGACGAACAGCTTCAGCGGCTACAACGCATCGGCGCGGCTCCGGTTCGCCTTCTCGCAGATGTATGCCGTGTATGGCGAATACATCGCCTATTGGTACGACCTCAACAACAACCTTTATGTGGCGACGCCGCTGCCCCCGAGCGTGTTACGTCAGGGCGTGAACGTCGGCCTGACGCTGTCGCTTCCGCTGGTTCGCTAGGAGAATATCGTGCTGCCCGGAAAGAAGTACACACTCGAGGATATCCTCCGCATCGCCAGCCGGCGCAAGTGGTGGATCGCGATCCCCTTCGTCGCCGTCACGCTGGCGACGCTGGCCGGCGTCCATTTTCTGCCGAATCAGTACCGGTCAGACACGCTGATTCTCGTGGTTCCACAGCAGGTGCCCGAATCGTACGTGAAGGCGACCGTGACGACGCGCATCGAGGATCGACTGCAGTCGATCAGCCAGCAGATTCTCAGCCGCACGCG
>JBOGIZ010000900.1:0-2320 GCA_050747805.1 Vicinamibacterales bacterium
GACCAACGAACATCGAGATCGGCGCGGCGGTGCAGTCCAACCGTCGCGTTCGTCGCGGGCACGCGAATCGAGTCGTCGTCGAAGACAAACATCAGCGTCACGAATGGACGGGTCGTCGAATGGACGCTCAATCCAAACGCGACCGTCGTAACGCTTCCACTCGTTGGCCCCGAGAATGTCGCGTCCGCCCGGAATAGGTTCGGTCCGGTCGAGCGGCTCGCACATCCGGTCGGTCCCGGCTGCCACCACCAGATCCCGTTGCGGTCCGACGGATCGACGGCCAGACAGATCCCACCGCCGTTGGGCTCAAAGTCGACTGGAGCGTCGGTCATGAGAAAGCGACCCGAGGACTCCGCGCGCTGCGCGGATCGGCAACCCGTGATGGCGATCGCGAGAGCAGCGGCAATCACACCAAGAGCGATCCGCCAAATGGACATGGACTGAGTCTCGTCGGTTGTTGACGTTTATCAAATCTGTAAGTTCGACGCGAGATCCGTCGGCCCTGACAGCGCTCATCGCGTCCTTGCCGCGACTGAATGTTTCCCACTGACCTGGCACGGGGCTTGTTGAGGTGGCTCTTCACAATGATCATCGTCGTTCTGCTGGCGTTCCTGTCGGCGGCCCCTCAGATCGTGCCGCAGGATCCCGCGCGCGTCGGCGCAGAAGCGCTCCAGCGCGGCGACGGCGAGAAGGCAGCCGCGGCGTTTCGCGCCGTCCTCGCGCAGAATCCGCGAGACACGCGCGCGATGGTGGGCGCCGCGATGGCCGCGCATCTGCAGGGACAGGATGACGAGAGCGTCAGGATGCTGAAAAAAGCGCTGGAGATTGCGCCCGACGACCTCTCGGCGTTGTATCTGCTCGGACCGCTCGCGTATGGCCAGGGCGATGTCGATCTCGCGATCACGTCGTACGACAAGCTCGTCAAGCTCGCACCGGGCAACCAGCACATCTTTCAGCAGCTTCAGGAGTGGCAAAAAGAAGCCGCGCTGAACTCGACCTTTCAGGCGAATCCCACGGCACGATTCACAGTGCTGTTCGACGGACCCCAGCAGCAGGAGATCGCCGAGCGCGTGTCGGCCATGCTCGAAGCGGCCTACGTGCGCGTGGGTGCGGCGCTCGGCGCGTACCCACCGGAGACGATTACCGCGATTCTCTACACGCGCGAGCAGTTCCACGACATCACGAAGTCGCCGTCCTGGGCGGCCGCCGCGTACGACGGCCGAATCAAGATCCCTGTGATGGGCGCGCTCAAGACTCCGGCAGAGCTCGATCGCATCGTCACGCACGAATTCACCCACGCGGTCGTTCACCAGTTGTATCCGGGCATTCCCGACTGGCTGAATGAAGGCCTCGCGACGTTCATGGAGCCAGCCGATCACCGCTGGCTGACTGCCCGACTGAAAGGCGCCGACTGGATGATTCCGATGTCGAAGCTGAATCAGGCGTTCAGAACGCCTGACGCCAATGAGGCTTCCGTCGCGTACGCGGAGAGCTACGTCGGCACGAAGGTTCTCGCCGAGCGCCTCGGTGCGAACTTTCCGACGTTTCTTCAGTACGTCAGCAATGGGACGGCGATCGACCAGGCGCTGATGCTGTTCGGCATCAGCCCGTCGGACGTCGAGCGCGAGTGGACGCGGCGCGCAAGCGCGCCGCGCTGATTCTCGTTGATGTGACCCTTGACACATCGTTCTCTCACGTCTCCATCCGCACGCTGAGGAGCGATCCACAGCGATTCGTTGTCGCGCACACGCGATTTCACCAATTCACCAACTCACTTCACCAATTCGCCAACTCACCAATTCAATTCACGAACTCACCAACTCACAAATTCACCAATTCTCACTGCGTCACCCGTATCCCCGTCAGCACCTCTGTGCCGTCGCCGCGCGTGAGCTGAATCAGGTACTCGCCCGCGCCAAGCGGCGCCAGCGTCAGGTCGGCCGTCAGCCAGCGCTGCGCGGTCGCGGCGTCGCTTCGCTCCCCCGTTTGGATGGGAATTGGCAGCGGCTTGCCCGTCCGGTCCAGCAGCGCGCCGGTCAATTGCGGCGAGCCCGTGCCGGCCGCGAGCTCGAGGTGAATCCGATCCGCTCGTGAAAATGTCAGGCTCGGCGCCGGCTGAAGTTGATTGCCCGTGGTCGGCCCTCGATGGAAGATCACCGGCTGGCCAGGGGCCGGCGCCGCGTGGCTGTCGCGCGCGGCCAGGTCGATCGCCCCCAGCGCCGCCGCGATCGCGGCCGAGCGGTTCGCCGCCGCCGGCGTCTTTGGCGCCGCTGCCGCGTTGGCGGCCGCCACTTCGGCTTCGGTCGGAGCAAGATAGCCT
>JBOGIZ010000901.1:0-7744 GCA_050747805.1 Vicinamibacterales bacterium
CGGGGGCCCCTGGCCCCGCTCCGCTCACGTGGCTCACTCGCTGGGGCTCGTTCGCTGGGGCCAGGTCATCGAAGAAATTCTGCGGCAGGAAATCCCGCGCGGCTCCCGGGACGCTGTACTCGTACGCGCCGCGGTACACCGTCGGCACCGCCGCGAAATTTCCGTGCGGCGGCGGAGTCGCCGCCGCCCACTCCAGGGTCGTTGCGCCACACGGATTGTCGCCGGCCGCCCGGCCGCCGCGGACGCTGATGATGACGTTGATGATGAAGAGCAGCTGCACGAGGCCAAGCGTCCACGCCGACCAGCCCTGCAGGACGCTCCATTTCTGGAGGCCGTGCGCGAACGAATAGTTGATCCCGTTGTCGTACATCCGGCGATTGAGTCCCGCCATTCCCTCGATGAACATCGGCATGAAGATCAGGTTCATGCAGATGAAGGAGCCGATGAAATGGAGCCGTCCGAGCCGATCGTCGAGAAAGCGCCCCGTGATCTTCGGGAACCAGTAGTACACGCCGGCGAAGAGGGCGAAGATGGTGCCTGGGGCGACCACGTAGTGGAAATGGCCGATGACGTAGTAGGTGTCATGCAACGGGATGTCGCTCGCCGCGAGCCCGAGCGGAAGACCCGAGAGGCCGCCGATGGCGAACATCGGCAGGAAGGCGAACGCAAAGAGCGCCGGTGTCGTGAACCGAATCGATCCGCCCCACAGCGAAACAAGCAGCGACGTGAGAATGATGACCGACGGAATCGAAATGATCATCGTCGTCGTCTGGAATAACGCGCTCATCGTCGTGCCCATGCCGGTCAGGAACATGTGGTGCGCCCAGACCACCATGGACATGAAGCCGAGGAAGATCGTCGACCCGACCATCAGGCGATAGCCCCACAGCGGTTTGCGGATGCTGTTCGCGAGAATCTCAGCCACGATCCCCATCGCGGGCAGAATCAGGACATAGACCTCGGGATGGGCGAGAAACCAGAAAAGGTGCTGCCACAGAAGCGGGTTGCCGCCGCCCGCGACGGCCAGCGGACGCGAGCCGTTCACGAGTCCGCTCGGCAGGAAGAAGCTCGTAGCCGCGACGCGATCCATGAGCTGCATGAGCGCCGCCGATTCAAGCGGCGGAAACGCCAGCAGCAGCAGGAACGCGGTCACGAGCTGCGCCCACACGAAGAAGGGCAGGCGCATGAAGATCATTCCCGGCGCGCGCAGCTGGAGGATCGTCACGATCATGTTGATCGATCCAAGGAGTGACGAGGTGATCAGCAGCAGCATGCCGGCGAGCCAGAAGGTCTGACCCATCGTCGCCATGTCCGCGAGCGGCGGATACGACGTCCAGCCGCTGTTCGGCGCGCCGCCTGGCACGAAGAAGCTGGACAGCATCACCAGTCCACCGGCGACATACGCCCAGTAACTGAGCATGTTCAGGCGGGGAAACGCCATATCCGACGCCCCAACCTGAAGCGGCACCAGATAGTTTCCGAAGGCGCCGACGCTCATCGGGACGACGCCGAGAAAGATCATGATGGTGCCGTGCATCGCGCCGAGCTGGTTGTAGAACTCGGGAAGCATGATGCCGCCGGCGACGTTGTGGGAGCCGAGCAGTCCGCCGATGAGCGGAATGGGCTGCATCGGATACGCGAGCTGCCATCGCATCAGCATCATGAGGCTGAAGCCGACGAGCAGGAAGACAGCGCTGGTGATGCCGTACTGCAGTCCGATGACTTTGTGGTCGAGGGAAAAGATCCGGCGCACTGAGTGTCCTCTGCACCATCCACTATAGTTCTGGCGTCTGCACGTTGTTGCCGCCAGGATTTGGCGATTCGGCGGATTCGTGATGTGGTGAATCGATGGCCGATTGGAACGCCGAACGCTACCACGAAGTATCATCGCCGCAGCAGGGGTGGGGCCGCCGCGTCCTCGAGCGTCTTGCGCTCGACGGAGGAGAGCGCGTGCTGGACGTCGGATGCGGGACGGGGCGCCTGACCGCGGAGCTGACGCGCCGGGTTCCGCGAGGCGTGGTCGTGGGCGCGGATCGCTCGAATACGATGCTGCATACCGCCGCGCGCTGGCTCGGTGAGCACGGTCCGCGTGTACGCCTGGTCCAGGCCGACGGCGCGTCGCTGCCGTTCCGGCGCGCGTTCGATGCCATATTCAGCAACGCGACCTTTCATTGGATTCCCGACCATGCGTCGCTCTTTCGATCGCTCATCATGACGCTCAAACCCGGCGGACGTCTCGTCGCGCAGTGCGGCGGCGGACCGAATCTCGCGCTGCTCTATGCGCGCGCGGACGGCGTCGCCCGGCAGTCATTTTTCGCGCAGCACTTCCTCGACTGGACGCCGCCCGGCAACTATGCCGATGTCGAGTCGACGCGCCGCCGGCTGGAGTCGGCCGGATTCGTCGACGTCTCGGTCTGGCTGGAAGCCGCCCCCACGTCGTTTCCGAATCACAGCGAATTCCAGGACTTTGTCGCCACGGTGTGTCTGCGGGAGCATCTTGCCCGGCTGCCGCCGGCGGATCGCCCGGCGTTCATGCGTGAGATCGCGATGCAGGCCGCCGCCGACGCTCCGCCCTTTACGCTGGATTACTGGCGCCTCAACATCGACGCGCGGCGTCCTGCATGACCTCGGCGGCGTCCGAGGCGTACGCTCAGCGCATCGCGCATTGGACCGCGCGTCATGCGGCGATCGCGCGCCGGTCGGCAATCGTGTCGCGCGCGCGCATCGCGACGTTCCTCGGCGGCGTTGCGCTGCTCTGGTGGGGCGACTGGTTTGGGCACGACGGGGCGGAACTCGCTGGTGTCGCGGCATTCGCCACATTCGCGTGTCTCGTCGCGCTGCACGCCAGGGTGCTCAACGCCGAGGCCGCGGCGAAAGCTGCGGTGCAGTGGAACAAAGCGCGCGTGGCGAGAGTCCGGCGCGATTGGTCGGCGCTCCCGGCCACGCCGCCGCCGCAGGGCATCGACATCGCGGCGCATCCCTATGCCGGCGATCTTGATCTGTTTGGCCACGCATCGATCGCGACCTGGCTGGGCCCGGCCGCCACGCCGGATGGGTCCCGGCGGCTCTGGCAATCGCTGCTCGCGCCCGCGCCCCCGGAGACGATCCGCGAGCGCCAGCACGCGGTCGACGATCTCGCGCCCCGGCGGGAATGGCGCGAATCGCTCGGGGTAGAAGGGCAGCTGCTGCACGCCTCGGGCGAGGAGCTGAAGGCATTTGTCGAGTGGGCGGAGTCGTCCGCGTCGGTCGTCCCCAGGGCGATGCGCGTCATTGCGCCGGCGCTGACTCTCGCTGTATGGGTCCTGCTCGTGCCCTTCCTGCACAGCGTCATCGCCGCCTACCCGCTGCCGGCGGCGGGTCAGGATCCCAACGTGCTCATCGACGCCTGGATCGAGCACTGGCCCGCCATGTGGTGGCTGCTTCCGATGGCGATCGGCGCGTTTCTGTCATACACGTACGAGCGAGTCGTGCATCGCGCCTTCGATCGCGCGGTGCTCGGCGAACGCTCGCTGCCGCGCTACGCGTCGATGCTGGCGCTGGTGTGCCGGGAACAGTGGACGGCGCCGCTGCTCGCGAACGGGCAGGCGGGCCTTCGCCGCGACGGCGACGCTCCGGCGATGATCAACCAACTGGCGCGGCGATCTCAATGGTCCGAGCTTCGTTCAGTCCCGCTGCTCCACTTTCCATTTCAGGCGCTCACGCTCTGGGACTTTCACGTCCTTCATGCGCTCGAGCGCTGGCGGCAGTGGCACGGCCGCAGGGTTCGCGGATGGTTTGACGCGCTCGGAGAGATCGATGCCGCCGCCGTGCTCGCGGCGGTGCGCGGCGACGAACCTGACTGGGCGGTTCCCGAGGTCACTCCGTCCGCGACCATGCTCGAGGCGGGCGCGCTCGGGCATCCCCTTATTGCGCCGGAGCGGCGCGTCTCGAACGACGTCGCGATTGGGCCCCAGGGCACGCTGCTGCTGGTGACCGGATCGAACATGTCAGGGAAGAGCACGCTGCTGCGCGCCGTCGGCGCCAATGTGGTGCTGGCGCAGGCCGGCGCTCCTGTCTGCGCGGTCTCACTTCGCATGCCTCCGGCGGATCTCTGCACGAGCGTCCGCATCGAGGACTCGCTCGAGCGCGGCCTCTCGTATTTCATGGCGTCGCTGGCACGACTCAAAATGATCGTGGACGCGGCGGATCATCGTCCGGATGGGCGGCTGCTGCTCTATCTGCTCGATGAACTGCTGCAGGGGACCAACAGCGCCGAGCGCGCCATCGCGGTGCTCGCGGTCGTCCGGCACCTCTTGCGCACACACGCGGTCGGAGCAATGACCACGCACGATCTGGCGCTGGCGTCGGAGCCGCCGCTGTCCACGGCGGCCGAGCTCGTGCACTTCAGCGAGCAGATGCACCCCGACGGCAGCATGACGTTCGACTATCGTCTGCGTCCTGGGCTGGCCACCTCGACGAACGCGCTGCGGCTGATGCAGCTGATCGGCATCGATCCCCGATAATGCGCACCCTTCGAGCGCTCGCCGTCTGCGGGTGGTTCGCCGCGCTGACGGTGCTCATGACATGGCCGATCGCCGCGCATATCGGCGACGAGGCCGTATCGCATCAGGATGTGTACTTCAACATGTGGCGGCTCGAATGGTTCGCCCATGCCCTGGTGACGCCCGGCGCGCACGTCTTCGACGCCAATATTTTCTATCCGGAGCGCGACACGTTTGCCTACTCGGATGCGATGCTCGTCGAGGATGTGATCGCCGCGCCTCTGTACTGGCTGCACGTCGCTCCCGTTCTCGTCCACAATCTGCTGCTGCTTGGCGCGATTGCACTCTCGGGCGCCGCGATGTTCGCGCTGGCGTGGCATCTCACGAGGAGCCGGGCCGCGGCCATGCTCGCGGGGATCGTCTTCGCATTCGCGCCATATCGCTTCGAACATCTCATGCACATGGAGCTGCAGTGGACGATGTGGTCGCCGCTGGCATTCCTGTTTCTTCATCGGACGCTCGAGTCCGGGCGGTGGCGCGATGGCATCGCGACGGGCGCGTCTCTTGCGCTCCAGATGCTGTCGAGCATTTATTACGGCGTGTTTCTGGCGCTGCTGACCGCGGTGGCGGCCGTGCTGCTGCTGCCGCGCGACCGGAGGGCGCCCCTTCGATCCGTCGCGCGTGCCCTTGCCGCGGGAGGTGTCGTCGCCATCGTCGCGGTTGGTCTCTACGCGCGTCCCTACGCCGCCGCTCATGCGCGCGTGGGAGATCGGCCGGTCGGCGACATCATTTCATTCAGTGCACTGCCCAGCAGCTATGTCGCCGCGCCGCCCGAAAATCGTTTGTACGGCCGTTTCGATCCGCCCCGCAACGGAATGGAGCGCCGTCTGCTTCCGGGGTTGATCGCCGTGCTGCTCGCTCTTCTCGGTCTTCTCCTGATCCGGCCGCCGACGTGGACGGTCGTCTATCTGGTGCTTCTGGCGATCGCGTTCGAATTGTCGCTCGGCCTCGGCGGTGTGTCATATCGCTTTCTGTACGATCACGCCGCGATGTTTCGAGGGTTTCGGGCGATGGCTCGCGTCGGCATGTTCGTGCTCCTCTTCGTCGCCGTGCTGGCCGCCCACGGGTACCGCACGCTCGCGTCGGGACTCGGTCCCGGTCCTCGGCGCGTGCTCGCTGGCGCGTTGGCGGCGCTGATGCTGTTCGAGTACCGGTCGGATGTGGTCCTGATGGCGTATCCGAACGAGCCCACTGGCGTGTACCGCGTGCTCGCGCGCCAGCCGCGCGGCGTCGTGGCCGAATTTCCGATGCCGCAGGCGGATGCGCTTCCCGGCGCCGAGGCGGAGCACGCGTACATGTCGACCTTTCACTGGTTCCCGCTCGTCAACGGATACAGCGGCAACTATCCGCCGTCGTATCTCGCCATGATCGATCGGCTGTCGGGCTTTCCCGACGCGGCGTCGATGCGCCAGCTGCACGCGGACGGCGTCCGGTACATCGTGGTGCACACCTCTCAATACGAGGCCGACGATCTGGCGCGCGTCGAATCGGGTCTTCGGGATCTCGGAACGATCGAGCTCGGCAGCTTTGACGACGGAAACGGGACGGCGATTTTGTACGTGCTTGGTGGCACTTAAGTTGCTCCCCCGATGCCCGGAGGGTTTCGTGAGCGTACGCAGTCTGGGTTTTCTCGCGGGCGCGATCGGTTCGGCGCTCGGCGTGTGGTGGTGGACGACTCAATATCGCGGGGCGAACCGGCAGCCGCTGTCAATCGACGATCGCGGCGTCGTCATTTTTCGCAATACGCCGGCGGCTGCAGACGGCGCCTGAGCTCATCGGCGTCGCTCTCGAATCGCCGCTCCAATCGGCGCGAGCCTGGGCTGCAGCGCGAGGCGCGCCCTTTCGCCGAGCTCGCGCCCGAACACGTGCGGCGCGAGGCGCCCGAGCGTGATCGCCTTTTGAAGCGCCCTCGCGCCTTCGTGCGCGTGCAAGTGCGCAGAAATCTCCTCGACCAGGAACGCGCCGTAGAACTCCTGCCAGTTGTGGAATCCTTCCCGCCAGGCGATCTCGAGCTGCGGATCCTGCGGCCTGTTGCGGCGCATCACCGCGAGCGTGTCGCGAAGCCGTTGACTGGCGCTTACGCTCGGGGGGCGCGCATGCTGCCGGTGCGCCGCCACGACCTGACCGTGATCGTGGATTTCGTAGCGGGACGCCAACCGCAAATAGAGGTCGTAATCGGCAGCCGCATCGAATTCGGCGGAAAAGCCTTGTGCCTCGTCGAGCGGTCCACGCCTGAGAATCGCCATGGCCGGCGTCCCGATGAGGTTCGTGCGCAAGAAGGCCGCGTGGTGACCGCTCCTCACCGCGGGCAGCTCGGTCGTCGGCCGGATGGTTCCATCGGGCCCCATCGTCACGCAGCGTCCGTATGCCATCGCGGAGGCGGGTCGGGCGCGGAGCGCGCGCGCCGCGGCGTCAATAGCGCCTGGCAGCAGCCGATCATCGGCGTCCAGGAAAATCACAAACTCGCCTGACGCCGCCGCGAGTCCACGGTTGCGCGCGGCCGCGAGACTCGTGTGCGACTGGCGTACCCAGCTGATGTCGCGCTGCGCCTCGCTCACGTCGATCGGTTCGTCGATCAGTCCGCCCGTCACCACCACGACTTCGGTGGGAAAGTCGCGTGAGACGGCGCTCGCGATCGCCTCACGCAGATAGCGCGACTGACTGAGTGAGGGAATGACGACCGAGACAAGCGGATGGGTCAGCATCATCAGGGTATTGCCCAGGCACCCGGCCCGGCCGCCTCTAACGTCTCGACCGGCGCCGCGGGACTGCCGATGTAGTGATAGACGACGACGTCCGGCAAGTAATTCCCGCGCTTTCGAGCAGACGCGTGCGCAATCGTTCGCCCGAGGGCAAAGAAACGCGAGGACGCTCAGCAACCGGAAATGCGGCGCGTACGCGCCGATGCGACGTACGCTGGTCTGCTTGCAACGTCGATACCGGCTGGCGCTCCGCTTGCAGAACCGTGAGGCGTGCGGACTGGTCGAGCAGCGGCGTTCCATTCCTGGCCCACGTGGCTGCCCGTCGTGTGGCTGATCGCCGGAATGGCCGCGCTCGTGTTCGCGACGAGCTGCAACCACGACATTCCGGTCGTCGACGTCGGGTCGAGGCCCGCGAACGCTCGAGCCACGATCTTCGGGACCGTCCGGGGACCCGACGGTACGTCGCCCGTCGTGGGTCGACCGGTGGAGATCGTGAACGTC
>JBOGIZ010000902.1:0-12892 GCA_050747805.1 Vicinamibacterales bacterium
TGTTCACGGCGTCGGCGCTCGATCTGCTGCGCAGGGCGCCCGACACGCAGGTCCGCGGATCCTGGCTGAGCAGGCGCGCCCGCGGTGCGGCGCCCGCGCTGCAGTACGATCCGGCGTCTCTCGGCCAGCACATCGCCGATCGCCTCGAGCAGGCGAGGCAGCTCCGCGAACAGGAACCACCACAGCTCGATCTTCGATCGCTGCTCAACAGTGACGGACAGATCGACGTGGTCGCGGTCGAGGCGCCGCGCCCTGATCCTGGTCTCCAGCGCGAGCCCGATGAGCGGCGCCGCGCCGCTCGCATATCGCAGGGAACGCCGTGGCTGTGGAAGGTTCAGTGGCCGTGGTCCACACAGGCCGAGGTCACGAACATCTCGCGCAGCGGGATCCTGCTCGAATCGACCAGCAGGGTCTCGTCCGGCGTCACACTGGATCTGCACGTCAACGGCATGGGGCGGGATCGGATTGTCCCCGCGCGGTTCGTGCGGGCCAACGTCTCCCGCGTCGACGCACGCGGAGTGCGGTATCACCTCGCCGCGCAATTCGACCAGCCTTTCGATCTTCTTCCGATCGAGAACGAGCTTGTTCCAGACGCGGACGCGCCGACACCGCGATCGCTGGCAGACCTTTTCGCCAGCGTGCTGTCCGAGTCACATTCGTCCGACGATCGTTCGACGCGTTTCGCGCGCGGACTGCGCGCGCTGGTGGGCGCCCGCGACGTCCGGATTCGGCGCGCCCCGGTGCCGCCGTCCGACGACAGCGAATCAATCTATTTCACGGTCAGCGCCGACAAAACCAGGCCCCTCATCCTGCAGGTGCTCTTCGATCCCCGTCGACCGCCGACGCCGATCGAGTTCACCTTGCTCAAAGCAGCGGCTCCGACCGCGGCGGCGCTGATCGAACTCGAAGGGGCGTGTACTCCCGCACTCACCGTCGGAGTCGCGTAGTCGCACAGGATGCACAAGACGTGGTTGACGTAAGAGAACTACGTCATCACAGCAACCGGCGCAGATGAAGCCCGGCGGTGTGGGCGGCCGCAAGCCCGCCGGCCGTCGGGGGCTATAATTCGCGCGGCCCCCTTTTGCTTCGAGCCGCCATGACACGACCGCTCCGCACATTCATCGTCGTTCTCTTCGCGCTTGCCGCCGTCGCCGCGCCGCGTGTCCGGGCGCAGCGTGCCGGATTCACGCTCGATCAGATCATGAGCAATCCGTTTCCGGAAAATCTGATCGCGTCGCCGTCCGCGTCGCGCGTCGCCTGGACGTTCAACGAGCGCGGCGTGCGCAACATCTACGTGGCCGACGCGCCCGGCTTCACGCCGCGCGAGCTCACGGCCTACGACAAAGACGATGGCCAGGAGCTGACGAATCTGTCGTTCTCGGACGACGGAGAGACGATCGTCTACGTCCGCGGCGGCGATCACGGGGCGAACTGGCCGGCAGAGGGCGACCTGCAGCCGGACCCCGACAGCGATCCCGTCCAGCCGAAGATGCAGGTGTGGGCGGTCAACCTTGACGGCGGCGCGCCGAAGCTCCTGGGCGACGGCGACACGCCCGCGATCGCGCCGAAGACCCATCGTGTCGCGCTCGTCCGCGACCATCGCATCTGGATCGCGGCGGCCGACGGCTCGCAGCCCGCCGAATCGCCGTTCGTGAAAGGCACGAGCGAGTCGCCCGTCTGGTCGCCCGACGGCACCACGCTGGCGTTCGTGTCGAACCGCGGCGATCACAGCTTCATCGCGCTCTTCAGCGACATGCGCCATCCGATCCGCTACATCGCGCCGGCGACGTCGGTCGATTCGATGCCGCAGTGGTCGCCGGACGGCAGGCACATCCTCTTCGTGCGCCAGCCAGGACACGGTGGCGTGCCGACGCTCCAACCGCATCCGCAGCCCTGGGCGCTCTGGGTCGGCGATCCGTCGTCGCTCGGCGCGCGCGAAGTCTGGAAGAGCGGGACGAGGCCCGCCGACTCCTATCCGGGAATCGCCGGCGAGATGGATCCGCAGTGGGGCGCGGGCGATCGCCTCGTGTTCATGTCGTACGCGGACGGATGGCCGCATCTCTATTCGGTTGCCGCGTCCGGCGGCCAGGCCACGCTTCTCACGCCCGGCCCTTTCATCGTCGAGCAGGCGTCGATGTCGCATGATCGCCGGTTCGTCGTCTACAGCGCGAATGCGGGATCGGATCGGCTGGACGTGGATCGACGGCACGTCTATAAGGTTCCGGTCGATCGCGCGGCGCCCGTCGCGATGACGAGCGGGGCGAATCTCGACTGGACGCCGGTCGTCACGAGCGACGGACGGTTCGTCGTCTACATCGACGCCACCGCACAGCAGCCGCCGCTTCCCGCCGTGCAGGCGTTCGACGGCGGAAGCACAAAACGCCTGGCGGCCGATCGCGTGTCGGCCGACTTTCCCGCTTCCCGGCTGGTGACGCCGGAGCAGGTGATCTTTAAATCGAGCGACGGCCTCGAGGTCCACGGACAGCTATTCAAGACCGCGGGCGGCCCTGCGAAGCGTCCGGCGCTCGTCTACGTGCATGGGGGTCCGCCGCGGCAGATGCTGCTCGGCTGGCACTACATGGCCTATTACGCGAACGACTACGGGACCAACCAGTACCTGGCGAGCCGCGGGTTCACCGTGCTGTCAGTGAACTACCGTCTCGGGATCGGCTACGGCTACGCCTTTCACAATCCCGACAAGGCGGGCGCGCGGGGCGCGTCGGAGTATCTCGACGTGCTCGCCGGCGGCCGCTATCTGCAGTCGCGCGACGACGTGGATCGATCGCGCATCGGGATCTGGGGCGGATCGTACGGCGGCTATCTGACGGCGCTGGCGCTCGCCCGCAACTCCGATGTGTTCGCGGCCGGCGTCGACATCCACGGCGTCCACAACTGGCTGCGCCAGGGGCGCGGCGCGCCAGATTTGACGGCAGCCTTCGAGGGCGACGGCATCACCGAGCAGGACATCCAGCACCAGGCGCGGACCGCCTACGAGTCGTCGCCCATCTCCGCGGTCGGCACGTGGAAGTCGCCGGTCCTGCTCATTCAGGCCGACGACGACCGGAACGTCGACTTCCATCAGACGGTCGACTTGATGCAGCGGCTGCGAGCGCAGCACGTGGACGTGGACGAGTTGGTCATTCCCGACGACATCCACGACTTCCTGCTGTGGCGCACCTGGCGCACCGTCGCCGGCGCGACGTCGGCATATCTGGAGCGGCGCCTGCTCGGAACGGCGGACGGCGCGAGCCTGTAGTCCCCTGGAAACGTGATGAGTTGCCTAAGTCCCGGAGCGCGGCGCCCGGCTCGCAAGGCGCGCCGACCGAGCATATCGGCCATATGTGAGGGAGAAGCAACGCAGCGAGGCGGGATGCCCCGCCCGGGAGTTAGGTGATTCATCACGTTTCCAGGGGACTAGTTACCGCGACCTCACGTCTGCCTGTTGGCGGTCACGGCGTCGGCGAGGCATTCATTTCTTTCCTACGTACACCGTTCCACCTTTCATCACGAATCGCACCCGGTCGAGCGCGTGGATGTCCTGCCCCGGATCCCCCTCGACGCCGATGATGTCCGCCAGTGCGCCGGGCTTGATCACGCCGAGCCGCCCTTTCTGGCCAAGCAGGTCCGCGTCGTGGATCGTCGCCGCCTGAAGGGCCTGGACGGGCGTCAGGCCGGCTTCCGTGTACGCGTACAGGACGTGGCGCGAGGCCTCGCCCTGCGGCCATCCCAGATCGATATAGTTGTCGGACCCGGCGCAGATCTTCACGCCGGCACGAACGGCGCGCACGAGGCGCTGGCGGCGAGAGGCCACATCGTCGGCCAGCAGCGCGGGGCTCGGGCGCGGCTCGTCGCCACGGGTCGGGATCCGCAGCACGTACTGCGCTGCCGTGGCGTTGTCGAAATCGGTGGCCACCAGACAGGTGCCGCGCTCGGCCATCAGGGCGAGCGTCGAATCCGAGACCTGGTAGGCGTGCTCGATGCTGTTGACGCCGGCCTCGGTTGCGCGCCGGACGCCGCCGTCGTCGGTCGCGTGGGCCGCGACGCGCACGCCAAGCCGTACGGCCTCGGCGACGATGGCGTGCATCTCCTCCTCGGACAGCGACGTGACGTTGTTCGAATAGATCTTGATCAGGTCGGCGCCGTAGGTGACGTTTTCGCGCACCGCCATGACCGCGTCCACGGGACCGTGCACGATGCGGTATTCTTCAGCAGCGATCGCCTTGTACGCGGGCTGGAGCCCCGGAAACTGGCCGCCCTCCCCGGAAAGGCCCGGCCCGGACACAAACATTCGGGGCCCGTCCACCGAACCATCGCGGATCGCATTGCGCAGCGCGACGTCATTGAACTGGCCCGAGTTGCCCAGATCGCGGACCGTGGTGATCCCGGCTGCCAGGTACGTACGCGCGCGCGCCGCTCCATGAAGCGCGCGGAGCGCGCCGCCCTCCATGACCACAGCACGCACGCCGTCCATGACGCTGTCGCTCGCGTCCTCGGCCGGCCGCTCGAGGTACAAGAGGTGGGTGTGGGCGTCGATCAGGCCCGGCAGGACGGTGAACCGCCGCAAGTCGATGACGCGCGCGCCGCTCGGCACACCCTCGTGTTCGCTCACCGCCGCGATGTGGCCGTCGCGGACCACAATGTCACGGGGACCGGTGAATGTTCCTGCCTCGCTGTCGAAAACGCGGCTGGCGTGAATCACCGTGACGCCGGTGTCTCGCGGCGTCTGCGCGAATCCCGTCGTCGCGGCCAGCATGGCCCCGACGATGAAGCCGGCCAGGCGTCTCATGGATGCTCTCCTCGCGCGCCGCTGCGCGAAATGTACGCGGACAAGATCAAGGATCCGAGCCTGCTTATGCACGGCGAGATGGACGACAACTCGGGTACCTTCCCGATTGATCCCCGTCCAACATCGAGCGCCCAGCTCCCACAAATCCTCGGAGTTGCGCTCGGCGGGAACGCCTCCAAACGCGCTGTCGAAGACCCTCGCACGTGGTCTTCTCACTCCGCGTGTTCAGCGCGTTCGGCGAACGACTCGAGCAGCGTGCCCCAGCCACCTTTCGAAGACACGGCCGTGCGCATCGCCGCAGCGCCGGCGCCAAGGCGGCCAAAATGACGGTGCTCGAGATCGATCCGCGTCGAGCCATCCCGCTGTGGGGTGAAGAGGATCTCCACTTCGCTCGCCTTGGCGAGATCCGGCTCGAACCCCCACTCGTGCGTGATCTGCCAGGCGATCACCAGCCGCTGAGGCGGCTCCCAGGCCAACACCGTTCCCCACTGACAGTCGGTGCCGTCTATCTGGTCGCTGTAGCAGCGACCGCCGGTGAACGGCTCGATGATCGCTCTTTTCATCGGCGACTTTCCGATGTGGTGCGTGCGCGGCCACCAGGTGTCCAACCCGTCTGTGAAGACTTCGAACGCGCGCGTGATGGTGGTCTTCACCGTAACGCGGCGACTCACCGGCACGTCAGGGGCCTCGGCCGTAGATGTCATGCGTTGTCCTCCTCATGTGCCACCGCGCGCTCGGCGGCTTCCTTGTAAGCCGTCAGCGCCAGGCCCCAGAACCGGTCGAAGTACCGCCACGCGATTTCCACCCCCGCCGGATCGATCTGATAGCGGCGGCGCGTTCCGTCCCGTGTGTCGAAAACGAGCCCGGCTCCCTTCAGGACCTTCAAGTGCTGAGACACCGCGGGCCGACTGACCGGGAGACCGCTCGCGAGATCCGCCACGGAGCGAGGGCCGTCGACGAGTCGCTCGAACACGGCTCGACGGGTGGGATCACTGAGGGCGGAAATCACCGCCTCTGCGTTAGCTGTCACTAACGGTAAGTATTAACTTACTCATTGTGGGTTGTCAAGAGGTGATCTCGACTTCGCGGTGCCCACGGACCACTCCGTGTGGGGGTCCTGCGACGAGTGGGACAAGGAGGAGGAGCACCGCCTCGCGGCCGATATCGCGTTATGATTCCCGCCGGACTGCGCCCCCTGACGGCCATCCGGACGAGGTACTCAGATGAACTCCAACGACGTACTGTCGCGCGCCGCGGCGATCCGGGACTGGATCGTCGACGTCCGGCGGGAACTGCACCGCCATCCGGAACTGATGTACGAGGAGGTCAGGACGAGCGCCTGCGTGGCTCGCGAGTTGACGGCGCTCGGCATCGACTACGTCGGCAATGTCGCGAAGACGGGAATCGTGGCGTTCATCGGCCGCAGGGAGGGACCTTGTGTGGGTTTGCGCGCCGACATGGACGCGCTCCCGATCCACGAGGAGACCGAGGTCGAGTTTCGGAGCACGACTGACAATCGGATGCACGCCTGCGGCCACGACTGCCATACCGCGATGCTTCTCGGGGCGGCCCGGCTGCTCAAAGCCGTCGAGTCGGACCTTCCAGGCGGCGTCAAGCTGCTGTTCCAGCCCGCCGAGGAGGGCGGCGCGGGAGGGCTGAGGATGTGCGAGGAGGGCGTGTTGTCCGATCCGGCGGTCGAGCGGATGTTCGGTCTGCACGTCTGGCCGTTTCTGCCGGTGGGCACGATCGGCTCGCGTGCCGGTACGCTGCTCGCCGCCACGAGCATGTTCGAGGCGACGATCGCCGGCAAGGGGGGCCACGCGGCGATGCCGCACCTGGCCATCGATCCGATTGTCGCCGCGGCCGGCGTCATCTCGCAGCTTCAGGCCATCGTGTCCCGTGAAATCGACCCGCTTGCGGCCGCGATCGTCAGCGTAACGACCATCCACGCCGGAGAGGCGCTCAACGTGATTCCTCCCACGGCGCGGTGTGGCGGAACGCTTCGGTCGCTGACGAGCGGCGGACTCGGGCAGTTGAAGCAGCGCCTCGTCGAGGTGATTCGCAGCGCGGCCGAGGCCCATCGCTGCGAGGCGGACGTGACCTTCGTCGGCCCGGACTACCCGGCGACCGTCAACGACGCGGCGATCTGGAAGGTCGCCGGGGCCGTCGGCCGCGATCTGCTCGGCGCGGAGGCCGTCCGCGAGATCGATCCCGTCATGGGCGGCGAGGACTTCGCCTATTACTGCGAACGGGTGCCGTCCTGTTTTGTCGCGTTGGGCGTCCGCAACGAAGCGATCGGGGCGTCGTACAGCGTCCACCATCCCCGATTCATGGTGGACGAAGACGCGCTGCCGATCGGCACGGCGCTCCACACGGCGTTCGCGCTGCGTTCACTCACCGAACTCGCGGCTCGATCAGCACGCGTCGAGGAAGTCGGGTCGTCCGGCGGTTGATGCCGCGTTGCGGCGCAGGCTGTCGTCGTGATGGGCGACCGGAGCAACAAGAATTTCGGACGCGCCGGTAGCAAGTGTAAAATGCCAGCGATCTTGGGTACCAAATCCGAAGTGTCGGACCAATCACCCCCACAGAGCCGATCGGCGACACCAATCCCAGAAGGCCGGCTTACCAACGCCGACCCGGTCAAAGGAGACGATGCGTTATGCCCAGGTTCGTCATCGAACGGGAAATTCCGGGTGCGGGCAAGCTCTCGGCCGACGAGGTCCACGCGATCGCCCAGAAGTCCTGCGCGGTGCTGAACAGCATGGGGCCGCAGATTCAGTGGGTGGAGAGCTTCGTCACCGACGACAAGATCTACTGCATCTATCTGGCACCCGATGAGGCCTCGGTGCGTCAGCACGCACAACAGGGGGGATTCCCGGCGAACCGGGTGTCGCAGGTCCGGCGGGTGATCGACCCGACGACCTCGGAGTAAGACTCACGACCGCTCCCTCTGGCGCAAGACTGATGCGGCAGCATTCTCAACGTCTTCGGCGCGGGTCCTTCAATCTTCCGTAGAGTTCGCCCCAGAATTGCTTCGCTATCGGAACCAAGCGGCGGCCCTTCGGCCAGCTGATCGGTATTCATAATGCCTCCTCGGGTTGACGTCTACGCAAAGGTCAGCGCGCTCGAGGAGCTGTCGCTCCAGAAGGCCGCGGCCTGCGGACCGTGTCAGTGCGACTGTTCGATGTGCACGAGATACGCTTCGATCGTCATCACGTTGCGCTCGCCCGCCGTTCTCGCGACGCGGAGCATCGTCTCGGCCGAATGGACTTCCTCGACCTGCTCCGTGACGAACCACCGCAGGAATTCCTGCGCGGCGTGATCGTTGGTCCGCGTCGCCATGTCGACCAGGGCGTCGATCTGGCGGAGATGCGCATCCTGCGTCACCACGCCAATCCGGTCGCGCAGCGACTGGAGCGTCGCGTCGCGGACGTCGATTCCGTTCACGCAGATCGCGCCGCTCTGCACGTCGTAGAGCCGCGGTAGCCCGCTTCACTTCATCGTTGGTTCCGACGCGCGCGCGGTGAGATCCCGGAATTGCAGACGGTTTGCGGCACTCCGCAAATCACCCTGTTGCCGAGAGTTACGGGTTAGAGCCGATTTTGCCCGGCGTTAGGTTGACGGCAGACGCGGGCGAGCGGATGGTGGAGGCCCTCTTCGTGTTGGCAATTCATGATTGGAGCCGAGAGATGCGCATTCCCGTCACCGCCGTCGCGATCGCCTTGTGTGTCCAAGGGCTTGCCGCTGCCACGGCTGGAGCCGAGCAGGCAGCGAGTCAGGCGCGGGCACTTCAGAACGCGGCGGGGCTCAAACCGCGTCCATCGAGCGACGCGCTCGCCGTTTTTCCGGATCCCGCCGCCGCGCTCGTCGTCGACGCGATCATGGCGGACGACGGCGCCACGGTCACCAAGCTCATTCACGACGGCGCCAACGTGAACGCCTCGGGCGAAGGAGGACGAAGCCTCCTCGAGTTCGCGCTTTGGCAGGGCAAGCATGCCGCGTTCGACGCCTTGCTGGCTGCGGGCGCGGACACGAGCCACGGCGACGCCGAGGGCGAGACCGTCATGCACTACGCGGCGAGCGACGAGGATCCCTCGTATCTCAACGAGCTGCTTGCGCGGCACGTCGATCCAAACTCCGTCAATAAAGTGACGGGCAAGACTCTGGTCATGGACGCAGCACTCGTCGATCAAGGGTCCCAGCTGCGCGCCCTCATTGCGGCGGGCGCGGATCTCAATCGAGTGACGCCGAGCGGCGACACCGCCCTCATCATGGCCGCGCGGACAAACTCGTTCGAGCGGGTGCTCGAGCTATTGCAGGCTGGAGCCAATCCGCTGGCGAAAAACATCACGGGTGCCACATTCCAAGGCTATTTGACCATGACGCCAGAGGATGTGCTCTCGGACAAAGGGAAACAAGAGATCGCGCAGATTCACGACTGGCTGACCGCGCACAAGATTCCCATCGAGCCGCGCGGCACGCTTCAAGGGCCTGCCGGTGTCACGGCCGGAACCGAGCAGGCGCCGAGTCAGGATTCAGAACTTTTGAAACAAATTGCGAAACAGATGGTGGCCGCGGACAACAAGGCGCGGGCAGTTCAGAATGCGGCGGGGTTCACCCAGGCGTTGCGAGCCTATGACCCGAAACGACCTGCGTCCTGCACGAATCTCGAATTCGAGTCGCTCGACGAACCGCCGGAGAGCACCTTCGACGAGGTCTCGATCTACGTCATGGACGCCACGTGCGAGAAGGACCCCGAGCGACACTACCGGGCGCAAATCACCTTTAGTGATGGGGCCCGGACGATCGCCAAGTCGGTCAAGGTCCTGGACCGCCTCGATCCCGCGACGTCGCTTGGCGATCCGGAATTCGAGCGCGTGATGCACGCGTTCGTGGAGCGTGCGCTCAAGGGCGACGTCGATGGCATGGTCGCGCTGACCAGCAAAGTGACCATCGCGCAGACCGGCCTGGCGGACCTGAAGGCGCACTACGCAACGGACACGATGCTCGGGCTGCAAGCATTCCCCACGATCGCCCCGGGCAGCCGGGCTGCATTCGCGAGGGACGAGAACAGCGCGCCCTGCTGGGTGTACCAAATGGTGTTTGTTTCGCCGAAGGGCGAGGACGCGAAGATTCAGTTTATCGTGGTGAAAGAGGCCGGGGTGATCGGAGTGGGTTCGATCGACCTCTGGCAATAGCGATGCCGTGCACGCGCAGCTCGCGCGACGCCGGACGATTGCGTACACGTGCGACGATGATGCGCGTGCTCGAACAAAAGGGTTACGTCACGAAAACTCCGGTTGACCGCGCCTTCGTTCGTCGACTGCCGCCCTCCTCATCGCCAGGCGCCCGGCGTATCAGCGCGCACGTTCGAAGCTGACCCTCTTTCCTTCGTCGGCATCCCCGATGAAGTAGTAGAGGCTCAGTCCCGACCAGCCTTGCGATACACCTACGTGCCCGCCGAATGGGAGCCGGGACTTGTCCCAGCCAGTGATGGCGCGGAAGACGAGTTGCACCTGGGTGCCTTCGTCGATTCGAAGCCTCCACATGCCGGTGCCGGATTCGGCTTGCATATCACGCAGCCCCGGAAAGAAGAAGAGACCTGGCATCTCCGATGCGACGAACGTGCCGTCGGGCTTCAGGACCAGGCTGGCCGAGGCCTTCTGCAGACCGTCCGGCAACACCTGCCGCGACCCCTCGGTCAGTGTCCACGTTCCGGAAACATCACTCGGTCGCACGCGGGTGCAGCCCGATGATTCCAACGCGAGTACAAGGACGGCCAGAATGAAAGCTCTGATCGCCGACCTCCTTCTTGCCGGAGACGTGGAGAACATCGTGACTCGGAATGGACGTTCGATCGGCTCGAGCCGCCTATTGAGGCGCGACGTGGATCGGCAGGAGCGCCTTCACGCGATCGGCGCCGTGGACCGCCTCAATCGCGATGACATATTCGCCTTGCGCGATCGATCCGATCGGCAGGTCGAGCTGATAGCGGCGATCGCCCGCGGCCGTGACCGGCAGCGACGCGAGCTTCGCGCCCGCGCCGTTGACCAGCGTCGCCGTCACGGTTGCGCTCGCGGCATCGGCGCCGAACAGACCGAACCGCACGAGCACGCGGTCGGATCGATTGAACTGACGTCCGGCAAACGGGACCGGGTTGGGATTGTCGCGTAACGCCTTGAATTCGAACGCCGTCCGCGCGCAGTAGACAACCGGCGAGCTCATCGACAGAGACGCCGCGGCGAAATCGGGGACGGCCAGCGCGATGTCCTGGCGCTCGCCCGTAGTTGTGTCGGTGTCGCTCGTCTGGCGGAAGATGTCGAACGCGCCAGGCGTGGCGGCGAAGCTGACGCCGCCGGGGGCGATCGGACCGTCGAAGTACACGCGTCCGTCCGGTCCGGTGGCCCGAACGGTCCCAAACGCCGGAGCCTTTCCGGTCGACGCCTCGCGGGGCGTCCACGCAATCGTGACACGGGGCGCCCCATCGGGACCCGGCGCGGCGCCCGCCCACAGATCACCGCTCACCGCCATGTCGGGTGTGTCGGTGAGCGTCTCGATCGCCTTCGAGATCTCCGCCGGCGGCCCGTGTCTGCCAGCCGTCCGCGCGGTTTCCGCCTCGGCGAGCGACGGCGCGATGTAGCCTGCCCGTGCCTTGACGTCGACGCCCGGCCGATCCACCTTCACGTGGATACGATGGTACTTGCCGTCCGCGGGATTCTGCGACGACGAGTAGCCGAGCAAATAGTACGCGCTCGCGTCTTTCACGATGTCGTGCAGCGACGCCTCCGGAAAGTTGCTCGCGAACATGCGGCCGCCGGTATTCTCCGCCAGCGACTGCAGCGCGAACGACGGCCTCGAATTGATTTCCATGCCGCGCGGGTCGAGCACGTAGATCGTCGTATTGTTCGTATTGGCCAGCGCGATCGCTTTCTGCAGCCACTGGTCGGTATCCATCGCCGTGGGCCCGACCCGCCCGATCGTTTCCGACACTAGCAAAATCGACTTGCGCCCTTCCTTGATCGAGCCGAGATACGCAATCGTGGCTTCCAGCGCGGACGCCGTCACCTGCGAGCGCACCACCTCCACGTCGCGCGAATCGCTCATCTGCGCTTCTTCGACGGCGCTTCGCGGCGGAACGTACACGCCCTGGCGCCCCTTCAATTGATGAATTGCATCCGCGAGTTCCGACCGGTCGCGGCTGAACCGGATGTCGTCGGTCAGCGTGAGCTGATCCATCAACGCCACGAGGTCGGTCGGACCGAACGCCGTCCGCGCGAACGCCGTGAGCGCCTGCCGCGCGCGGATGGCCGGCTGAAATTGCTCGATGTGGTATTCGTCCCAGAAAATCACGAACACGCGGATGTCGTCGCGCGAGGCTTCTTCCGCCGCATTCTCGCGCGATCGGATCGGCAGCCAGGTGTCGTCGTTCGGCGCCGCGCCGGTCGCCTCGATCAGTTTCACGGTCTGAACGGTCTGAGGGACATTGTCCTCCGTCACCTGAAAGTCGGCTTTGGTGAGATCGGTGACGGGGTTGCCGCGGTGATCGAAAACCGCCACGTCGACGCGCACGAGGTTCGCGCCCGCGCGGAACACGGGCGGCTGCTGCTGCTGCGGAGCCTGGGCCAGCAGGATGCCGGCGGCGCCGAGACCGGCCAGCGCGACGACCGAGACGAGTGTGCGGAATCTCATACGTTGAAGCTCGCGATCACCGGACCGTGGTCGCTCGTGCCGAACTCACGTTGAATCACCGCGGACCGCACGCGTTCGAACAACGTCCGGCTCGCAAGCACGTAATCGAGGCGCCATCCGATGTTCCGCTGCCGCATGTTGCGCCACGGCGCCCACCAGGAGAACAGCTGATCGTTGTCGGGATCGAGCGCGCGGCTCGTGTCCACCAGACCGCCGCGCTCGAGCAGCCGCTCGAAAAGCGCGCGCTCCTCGGGACGCTGGCCGATGGCGCGCGGCTTCCGCTCCTTGGGGTGCACGTCGATATCGGCGCGCGCGATATTCAGATCACCGCACAGGATGACGCCGCGTCCCGAGGCCAGGAGCCCGGCCGCGTACGCCTCGAGCGCCTCGACGAATCGCATCTTTGCCGCGAAGTCC
>JBOGIZ010000903.1:0-13917 GCA_050747805.1 Vicinamibacterales bacterium
GGCACACGGCGTCATACTGTCGCCCTTTCGCCTCGTGAACGGTCGCAGCGGTTAGCGCCTCGGGATCCGCATCGGACAGACAACGGTGCCAGGTCGCCCCGGCGCGTGTCTGAAAGTAGCGCCTCTCCGTGATGCCAGCAGCATAGCTCAGTCCCAGAGTTCGCACCCTGCCATGAAGTGCCTCTACCCAAGCCAGTCGGGCCGCGTCGGTGTTCGCACACGATCGTGGCAATCCGGTGAGCAACGCCAGTGCACTGCGGCGCAACCAGCGACGGTCAATGTTGCGGCGCTCCGCGGCCGCGACCGGGTCCTCACCATCCGCAATCGCGCCCGTGAGTTCGAGAACCATGCGTTCACCGACGCGCAGGGCGCGTTCGCGGCCGCGCGAGGAGGTCGAGGACGCCCACAGTACGCCGATGGCGGCGGCAAGACGCGCGACCTTCGAGGTCCCCACATCCTCCTCGGCACCCGATCCGCAAACGCGAAGCGCGTTGCGCCTTGCGTGCGCGAGCACGACGCTGTCAGCCGGCGCGATTCCAACCGCGCGCAACTGCGCGACGAAGAATGCACCGATGCCGCCGGGTGCCGTGCGTCCCGGATAAGCCACAACGCGTACGGGCTCTCCAAAATGCGCCGCGTCCTCCAACGACATATCGGGGTCAGTGCGCCGGCGCAGCGTCGCTGCCACGGCGCAGATCGCCGGGCCGCTCCGAAAGTTTCCGGTTAACGACAGACGGTCGGCCGGCGCATAGGCATCCGACACCAAACGAAGGTCAGCGGGCGTGTCGTGGCGAAAACCGTAAATCGCCTGGTCCGGGTCGGCAACGACAGTCACAGGCACGCCTGCATTCCGAAGCCAGGTCAGAATGTCGCAGTCAAGCGGATTGCAGTCTTGACCTTCGTCCACAATCACTTCGGCGAAGCGTGCCGACAGAGCTCGACCCATCGCATCCGACCAATCGTTGCGGCGGAACCGCCGCACCACTTCCACCCGCACATCGGCAGCGCTGAAATACCCGCGTCCACGCAGCGCGGCGCGTCGACCAGCCGCCGCGCGCTCATACGCGAGCCGATTGCGCGTGACATGGTCGCGCAACGCCTGCATTCCGATTGCAACAGGGTCGATCCGGTTGTCCGCGGCGTTAAAGAGGTCGAGACTTGGTGCTTCGCCGGCGAATGCGAGCTGGCCGCCCAATCGGACATCGATACCGAGCGTGTCCCAACTGTCGACCACGACGGGCTTGACATTGACACCGGCTACGCCGCCAGGCGCAAACAGGAAGTGCCGCAGAAATCCATCGAACGTGCTGACAAAGTGCGGGAAACGCAGAATCACATCCAGCGCGTTCTCACGGCAACGCTGCGCGAATTCGTCAATCGCGGAATTCGTGAACGACAGCACCGCAACGCCGCGGCTGGGTCCGAGCGTCGGCGCGATGCGCGCAACACGCGCCACGATAGCTCTCGTCTTGCCGGCGCCTGGGCACGCTTCGACAAACGCACCCCGGGGATGACCTGCGACGGCGCGCTGCTCTTGCGTGAGATTCATGCTTCGCTGATCCGGGCGATGGCCTGACGGATATAGTCCGGCACCACAAACGCACGCCCCGCGACGATTCGTTCGGCAAGACTCTGCGCGAAGTCGCCTTTGCGTACGTCCATTGCCTTCATCAGACCAACGAATCCTGCGGCACGGTCGTTTTCGGGGCGAGCGGCGACCTCGTTGTCCCATCGCTGTGCCGACCGCGGATGCAGCTCAAGAAATACCTCCCGAAGCACGTCGGCGTTGCCCGCCGCGTAAAGCGAATGCTCGAGTGTCACGTCGTTCGTGAACACAGCGAGCTTTTCTCTCGTGCCGAAGCCGTCAGCGAGCGCATAAAGCGCGACGGCGCGGTCTGCGAGCTGCGGATCGCGGTCGGTCATCACGACAACCCGATCGGCCACGCTCGCCCCGTTCGTAGTACGCAGTAGAACTTCCACATAGGGCGAAAAGTCGACCCCGTCGATCGCGACCAAGACCGCGCCGCGAAATCGTTGGAGCCCGGCGGCATCGTTTTGCAGGACATGCAGCTTGGCGATCGCCGGCAGAAGCAGCGCCTCGGCGATGCCTTCGACAAGCAGCGCCCGATCGCCAAACAGCAACGCCGAACGTGTGACATCGACATAGCGGCTGACCTTCTTCAGCGACGCATCCGACATGCCCAAGCTGTCGATCGGGATGGCGACAGTGCGACGGGACATCACGCCGTCCTGCTGCTCGCGTGCGCTGCGAACGACCACAATGTGCTCAGGGCCGACCCATGCGGTCAGGTTCGGAGAGTGTGTCGTCACAACGATCTGAATCCGGCCTTCGGGTTTCCCTGCGACGGGGGCGCGCTGGGCGGACTTGTTCGCCTGCAGCAACAGAAAATCGAGCATGAGCATCTGAAGCTGCGGGTGCAGATGCGCCTCCGGCTCTTCGACGAGGAACAACGTCAGGTCCGCGTCCCGTGCTTTCGCAAGCTCTACGATGACGGTTGCGATGTAAAGAAGATTGGCGTAGCCCAGGCCGGACGAAACAATGTCTTCGAGCGGGATGCCGGCGTCGCCCAACTTGAAACGAAGGTCACGGGCGACGTCGCTCAGCGCCTCGGTGGTGAAGTCGAGGGATGTGGCTTGGGTGCGAACGCCTTGCGTGAGATCGCGAAGCGCGTCGCTGATTTGCGCATTGACGTCCGTGACGACGCGGTGCTGCGCTGGCGCGCGTCTGACATGCGCAAGAAATCCCGCTTCCTCTCCTTCAAGCAGGAAGTTCTTCAAAAGTGCCGCAATTCGAGTCGGCGCGCCCGAACCGAGCGCCTGGCGGGCGTCGCGCAGCGGGGGCAAGAAAACGTGTCGGACGAGATCGGTTGCGCCGCGCTCTGGCTCCGCCGTGTCGAAGCGACCTGCCCACAGCGATACTCGGCCGCGCACTTTGACGGTTCCGCATTGATACCGGAGGCCCCAGGTCGCCAAGTCGGTAGTCGGATCAGGCACCGCGCTGATCAACAGGCCCTTGAGCGTGTCGCTAAGACCACGGAATGCGCCTTCGATCGTGAAGGACGGGTCGGGGCTTCCACGACGCAGGTCTTCGTCCTCGGCGTAACGTTCACGCCGTCCACTCAGGGGAAGCGTCAGCAGGCGGATCGCGTCGACGATATTCGACTTGCCGCCATTGTTTTCTCCCACGAGGACGGTCATGTCCTTGCGGAACTGGACCGTCACATCGGCACACGAACGAAACCGCTGGATCTTGAGCGTGTCGAGATGCATCGGCAGGGACCAAACTCTAAGCGTTACCGGTCAGCTGTTTTTTGGACGTTACGCGATACGGGAAACGCTCCGCGAGAATCTCGGACAATCGCGTAAGCCGGTCGGCCGATTCGAAAACGTGGTATGTGAAGTGCCTGGTAATGCTGGGGGTCTTTCGCTTGCAGGTCGAGAAATCTGTTTCGGTGTCGTACGTGAGCGTGTTTTCGAATGATCCAGGCCTCGCGGAAGGTAGCTGTTTCTGCAAACGCTTCATGCCACCAGAGCCGAGCGAGAGCACAAGAACGTCCTCGTCGATCTCATCGGGCCTGTCGCTGAAGAAATTAAACCCATCGCCATGGTACGGTGGGAATGCAAGCCACGGATAGTATGTTTGGCGCAGATTCGGCGGCACAGCCAACACGGTTTGACAAAACACGAACTTGAATCTTCGGCCGACTCGCTTCGTCGCAACAAACGCACCGTGGCGCATCGATGAATGGATCGAGAATGCTCGGGTCGAAAGGTTCTCACCCTGCCTGCTGCGAAGATCGAGCTCCCTGTACCGCGCCCGCTTGAAGTGAGACCAAGCTGTATCAAACAGCGCCCGGCCTTTATCGACGGTGGAAAGCCGTTCGAACGCTGAGCGGCGTTCCTTAGCGGCTTGACTCGCGACCCTGCTCCGCACGAGCGGGGCGATCACCTTCGTAACACGTCGCGTCAATCGTCCCAAGAATGCGCTGTCGTTCGGCGATGACCACGCGATGATGTTGCGCATCTTGAGGTCTAAATGGACATGGCGGTTGCCGTTCGGGTCGTCGTCGCGTTCCCTGAAGTGGTCACTCCTGGCCGTGAAGATGACCGGTATCGCCCGCTGAGCGTAGCCGGCCTCGAAGTAGACGGACGGCCGCGCGTAAGTGAGGTCGGCTATGACCAAGTCGGCGGCCTCGATCTCCGAGATGATTCTTGTATCGATGTTGTCGTTGTGCTCTATGCGATCGACGCGCTGTGCATTGACTCCAAGAGGGCCGAAAGTCTTTCTCAAAGCCCTGAAAATGGCATCGGTGTCTTTTTGACCAAACGCCATCGCGACGAAGCAGCGCAGCTTTGCGGGCATGGTCAGTTCGCGGCGGGCGGGCTGAGGTTTTTCTCAACCTCTGCGAGTGTGATCATCATCATCATCGGATCGACCGGACACTCGTGGAATCCGGCACGCACATAGAAACGCTTCGCGTCGTCTGACATCGCATGCAGCAGCACCGCGCGAATGCCAGCAATTTCAGCGGCAGCGATGGTGCGGAGTAGCGCGTCTTTGAGAAGCGCGGAACCAAGACCTTGTTTCTGGTAGGCAGAATCGACGGCCAAACGCGCCAGCACCATCACCGGAATTGGGTCCGGCATGTTGCGCCTCGTTTTGGCGGATACGTCCTTGTGAGCCACTGCGCCGTTCGCCAGCGCATAGAAGGCGACCACACGTCCCACAGCCGTCACAACGTAGGTCCGTGAGGTGCCCAGCGCCTCATTCGCGAGCGCTCGGCGTTTCAGCCAGTTGTCGAGTTCAGGCGTACCGGAGTCGAAAGCGCTAACGTCGTGCTCGGCTGTCAGGTGCTCTGGAGCGCTGAATCCTTCCGCACTCATAGCTCCCAGGGTGCTTTTCTGGAGAGAAGTGCCCGCAGGCGCGGGTTCTCGGCGGGAGACGCATCCAGGGCAGCGTTGAACTTCGCGAACGCATCCGTGTCCAGCTGAAAATACCGCTGGTCGAGAAGTACAGTTGTCGCTTCACGGGTTGCTGCGTCCAGAACGAACTGCGTACGGTCCTTCCCGGCAGCTTCAGCGGCTCGATCGATGAGCGTGCGTCGCTCTTCCTCGATGCGGATGTTGATGGTTCGTGTCCGCGCGGCGGTTGAAGTGGCTGCCATGGTTTGCTCCCTAAGCGACGCCCGTGTCTAGACGTCGATGTCCCAACTGTAGCGCGTCGTATACACGTTGTCAACACGACACCTGTCGAGGTAGTTGCGGAAATCGTCCAGCACGGCCCTGCACCTGCAACGCACTACGGGTCAATTACTTAGCCTGACGCAGCTAGGGCGATTCTGTAAGTGACTGATTTTATTGATTTTATTGGCGTGGCTCCTCGGGCTGGACTCGAACCAGCAACCCTCCGGTTAACAGCCGGATGCTCTGCCATTGAGCTACCGAGGAATGAGGCGTGCCGCCCGCGTGCGGTGCCGCGGCAGAGCCTCCAGTGTAGCGGATCGGAGCAACGCGCCGCAACGCGTGCGCTACGCCGCCGATGGCGGAAACGGACTCTCGTCCGCGCTCCGGCCGTAGACGACGGGCACGGAAACCCCGAGCAGACGCAGATACACGACGAGCTCGCCGCGGTGGTGATACCAGTGATTCAGGCACATCGTCCGCATCACGCCAAGGCGCGGAAACGAGGCGATCTCGCGGTCGCCCAACGTGAGGCGGAAGATGTCGGCGGCGGATCGTTCGTCGAGGGTCGCGAGATAGGCGCGGGCGGCTGCGACCGAGTCGTCCAGGGTCGACAGCAGCGCGGCCGTATTTTCGGCTGACGCGTACTCGCGGCCGCGCGTGGAGAGGTCCACCGTGTCGGTCTGCGCGACCCGCGCCATGACGCCGGGGATCAACGCGATGTGCTGCGCGAGCTGTCCGGCCGAAAGCGACTTCGGGTGCGGTTGCCACGAGTAGCGGTCGGCGGGGACGCGTTCGAGCACGCGGCGGGTGGTGGCGGTTTCGACGTCGAGTTCGGCGATCAACGCCTGGGCGGCTGGCAGCATCGCGGCTCCTTCGGTTCGTCGCTTGCACGATGCAAGTCGAACAGCGACACTCTATCCGACGTCGCTTGCAAAGTGCAAGTGACAGCGGCCGGTGGTAGAGTGCGCGCGATGGCCAGCCGTCCGCCGCCCGCGCCGCCGCTTCGGTCGCCGTGTCCTATCGCGGGCGCGCTCGACATCCTCGGCGACGCATGGACGCTCCTCGTCCTGCGCGACATGTTGTTCTACGGCAGGCACCGCTTCGCGGAATTCCTTGCTTCGCCGGAAGGCATTTCGACCAACATCCTCGCGGACCGCCTGCAGCGGCTGGAACGCCGCGGGCTCATCGCGCGCCGCCGCTATCAGCAGCGTCCGCCGCGCGACGAGTACTGCCTGACCGCCCGCGGCCACGATCTGCTGCCGGTGCTCCAGGCCCTTATCAAGTGGGGGCAGCAGCACGTGCCCGGCGTCGCGCAGCGGCCGCCGCGCCCGGTGACAACCGCATCGCGGCCGCCGACGCCAACGCGCCCCGTCCGCGGCGGCCGGCGCCTATAGCCCGGCTGCAAGCCGCGCGACGTACGCGCGCTCGTCGGGACCGAACCACGGCGGATCGCCCGCCGCCGCGTTCTCGGTCATGCGAGCGGGCTTCGACGTTGCGGGGATCGCGGTGTGGCAACGCGGATCGCTCAGGATCCATTTGAGCAGCGCCTGCGCCCACGTCCGCACGCCGAACGGGGCAAGCGGCGCGAGATCCGCAGACCTCGGCGAACGGCGCACGAGCGCGCCCTGTCCCAACGGCCGCATGATGATGACCCCGAGACCGAGATCCGCGGCCAGCGGCAGGATGTCTCTCTCGACGTCGCGCTCGATCGGATTGTGGGGGACTTGAATCGCCGCAATCCGTCCGGTCTGCATCACGGTGCGCAGCTCTCCGAACGCCGAGGCCTGATAGTGCGTCGCGCCGATCGCGCCGATCACGCCATCGGCCGCGAGTCTCTCGAGCGTCGACAGGTGCTCCCGCCAGTTCACCAGATTGTGAATTTGCAACAGATCGACGCGGCCGCCGAAGAACTGAAGCGATCGCGCAATCTGGCCGCGTCCCTCCGCCGTGGACGTCGTCCAGACCTTCGTCGCCACGATGGCGCGTTCGCGGCGTCCTTCGATCGCGAGGCCGAGGACGCACTCCGCTTCGCCATACATCGGCGACGAGTCGAAAAGGTTCGCGTCCGACGCGAGCGCGCGATCGACCACGACCCGGGCATTCGCCTCGGCGGCACGTCCTTTGACATCGAACGTGCTCCACGTGCCCATGCCGATCGCCGGCGCGTCGAGACCCGAGGACCCGAGCTGGCGGCGCTCCACGATCACCTCGATCCGGCGGGCATGTCGTAGTGCACCGATCGCCTGATCGCTTCGAGATCGCGGTGCTCCGTTAATGGGTAGAACGTGCGCAGACGTCCCGCAACGGTCCGCTCGATCGGTTCACCCAGGCGATAGCCCGCGCCGTTGGTGAACACGACGACGCCGCGCGTCCAGCCATCCTTCTGCCGCGACGAGACGACCACGAGATCGCAGTCGGGCAGTCCAGCGTCGGCGCCCGCGAGCACGCGATCGGCGATCTCCGGTCCCTCGCGCGCTTGGCGCGCGCGGCGCGCACGCCGCGCGCGAACACGCGTTCGGACCGCGACGATCGCGGCGTCCATGCCCGTGAGAATCGGATCGCCGACCGGATCGTCGAACCAGGCGGCCGCCATGCGCAGCGTGCCCGTGCCCATCAGATAGATCGTCAGCCAGCCCGTCGGCGTCAGCAGCAGGAACGTGAAGATCGACAGTCCCGTGAAACCCTGCACCATGCCCTGGTTGTAGCCGGCATTGACGTCGGTGAAGGTGCGGTGGAGCATCGCGTCTAGAGCGATTGACGACGTGCCGCGTGCGTGATCGATGAATCCGGGAATCCCGACGCCCGCGCCGGCGAACAATGTCGCCATACCCGAAACGACCGCCGCGTTCGTCATGGGCCAGCGCTCGGGCAGCGACGGCCAGAGCCGGAAGGGCAGCAGCGCCGCAACGATCGACGCGGCGAAGTCGACGGCGCTCAAACGAGCGACACCCGCGTGGTTGCCGGCTCGATGACGAGCAGCGACAGCAGAAGCAGGAGCGCGGTCACGAGCAGGTGCGCCGCGATGCCGGCGTGCCGGCCGGCCAGGACGATGGCGCAGCTTGCCAGCGTCAGCAGAAACAGCGCTTCGCTGGCCGCGACGAATCTCAGCTCGCGTGCGCGCACCGCGCGGAGCGTCGACGGGTGGACGAGCGACACGAACCACATGTGCAGCCGCAGCGTCGTCGAGATCGTCGCCAGCACCAGGCTTGCAAGAAATGCCGTCGAGCCCCACCGTTCGATCCAGTCATGGTGGATTCCCAGGTGGACGACGGCGGCGATCGTCACGGAGGCGATCGCCACCTGATGAAACTGCCACCACCAGAGGCTCGCGGCGAGCGGAGCAGGCGAGTCCCCGTCGTTGTCGATGGCCGCGAGCGCCTCGAGCAGCTCCCGCCCGGAGGCGAAACGGTCGACGGGACGGCCGCGCAGGCAGCGCCGGATCGCGGCGTCGAGCGCCGGCGGCGCGATCGCGCGCGAGAGCGGCGGATCATCGGACACGAGTCGCTCGACGAGCGACGCCGGATCGCTGCCGCCGAACGGATGAACGCCCGTCGCCAGTTCGTACGCCATTACGCCGAACGCAAAGATGTCGGCGCGTGGATCCGCGGGCGCTCCGCGGAGCTGCTCGGGGGGCATATAGCCGGGCGTTCCAAGAGCCGCCCCCGTGAGCGTGAGCGCGGCCGCGAAGCCGGACGCAGACGTCACGCTGCTCGCGATGCCAAAATCGACGACTTTCACCCGGCCGTCAGCGCCGCGCAGCACGTTCTCGGGTTTCAGATCGCGATGAACGATGCCACGCTCGTGAGCGGCCTCGAGCGCCGACGCGATCTGAGTCAGCGTGGAGACGAGAACGTCCGGCGCAAGCGCCCCGGCCCCCAGCTCTCGACGGAGCGTCGAGCCGCGCACCAACTCGCTGGCGATAAACAACTCGCCGTCGATTTCCTCGAGCGCGTAGACGGTCGCGACGTGCGGATGCGTGAGTGTGGCGGCGGCGCGCGCTTCTCGCGCGAGGCGCTCACGAGCCGTGCCGTCGTTCACGCGCGCAGCCGTGAGGGCCTTGAGCGCCACCATGCGTCCGAGGCGCACATCTTGGGCGGCGTACACGACGCCCATTCCTCCGCGTCCGAGCTCTTCGCGGACGTCGTACGGGCCGATGCGGCGTCCGGACAGTTCCGCGATCGGTTCGATATCCGACGCAAGCAGATCCGCATGCGCCTGCCACGCCGGCGTCTCGAGGAATGTGCCGGCGCGCTCGTGCGCGGCGAGCAGCAGGCGCACTTCGGAGACCGCCGCGGGATCAGTCGTCGCCTCTTGCGCGAGCAACTGATCGCGCGCCGCGGGCCCGAGCGCCAGCGTCGCGTCGAAGAGCTTCGCGATCCGAGCCCATCGTGCGTTGCCGTCGGTCATCGTTATCCGTGGGCCGTGGTTACGGTGTCAACTCCTTCAACAACCAGGCTCGGGCCAGCGTCCAGTGGCGCTTGACGGTGGCGGGCGAAATCGAGAGCGCGTCGGCGGTCTCCTCGATCGACAGTCCGCCGAAGAAGCGCAATTCGACGATGCGCGCCTGCGAGGGGTCGAGCGCGGCGAGCCGCTCGAGCGCGGCGTCGAGCGACAGCAGATCGACGTCGGATTGCGGCGCCGCGGCCGCCAGCGACTCGTCGAAGGTGACGCGCGGCTGGCCGCCGCCGCGCTTTTGGGCGCCGCGCGCCCGCGCGCGCTCGATCAGGATCTGCCGCATGACGTGCGCGGCGATCGCGCAGAAGTGCGCCCGATTCTGCCAGCGATCGGGACGGTCGCCGCGCAGCCGCAGGTACGCTTCATGGACGAGCGCCGTCGGCTGCAGCGTCTGGCCCGGCCGTTCGCCGCGCAGGTAATGCGACGCCAGACGGCGAAGCTCGCCGTACACGTCGGGCAGGACAGTCTCGAGCGCGACCCGGTCGCCGCGCGTCGCGCGCCCGACGAGATCGCCGGAGTCGCTCAACTGACGCGTTCGATCGTCAGTTTATTGATGACGACCGGCTTGACCGGGCGATCCTGGCGTCCGATTGCCACGCCGCCGATCTTTTTGACGACGTCCATGCCCTCGACGACCTCGCCGAACACTGAATGCCGGTTGTCGAGATGCGTGGTCGGTCCGAGCGTGATGAAGAACTGGCTGCCGTTCGTGTTCGGCCCCGCGTTGGCCATCGACAGCATGCCTTCTTTGGCGTGCCGCAGCTTCGGGTGGAACTCGTCCCCGAATGTGTAACCGGGGCCGCCCGTACCCTGGCCGAGGCGATCGCCGCCCTGAATCATGAAGCCGTTGATGACGCGATGAAAGATCACGCCGTCGTAGAAAGGGGTCTTTTTCCGTTCGCCCGTCGAGGGATCGCGCCATTCCTTGGTGCCTTCGGCGAGGCCGACGAAATTGGCGACCGTATTTGGGGCGTCCGCGTCGTAGAGCCGAACCGTGAACGTTCCCTCCGACGTATTGAACTGTGCGTATGTGCCAGGCTGTGCCACCGCGTCCTCCGTTCTTGTTCGAGATTACCGCACTCGCGGCGGTACGAAAGATGTCGTTGACAACTACGAAACAGTTCGTAGATACTGGGGTCATGTCCCGATCCTCTCTGCCGCGACCGACCGACGCCGAACTGGCCATCCTGCGTGTGCTCTGGGATCTCGGCCCCAGCACGGTGCGCCAGGTGCACGACGTGCTCGGACGCGACCGCGCGCTGGGCTACACCACCGCGCTCAAGCTGATGCAGATCATGACGGAGAAGGGGCTCGTCGAGCGCGACGAGCGCGACCGCACGCATGTCTACCGCGCGCGCCTCAGCGAGGAGCAGACGCAGCGGCAGCTCGTAAGGGATCTGCTCGATCGCGCGTTCGGCGGGTCGGCGACGAAGCTCGTGATGCAGGCGCTGGCGACGAAACGCGCGTCGCCCGACGAGCTGCGCGAGATTAGGCGCGCGCTCGACAAGGCTCGCGACGAACAGGGCGCCAGCGGCCTGGGCGAGCCGCGCGAACGGCCTGCCGATCGCAAGACCAGCCGCGAGTGAGCTGCTGGGGATTGCGAGCGAGCGGCGTGAGCGAGGGGAGTCCGAGGGGTGAAGCCCCTGAAAGGCGAGTGAGTAAAAACGAACGAGCCATCGGAGCGGAGGGAGCCGAGCGAAGCCGGCGAGCGAGCGACGGTGTCGGGGAGTCCCGCCTTCGCCAAGGTTTCGGCGGGCCGCCGTAGCTTCCGCGGAGGCTGGCCGAGGGGCGACGCCCCTCGGATAAGATCAGCGCCAGGGGACGAGCTTCTGGATCCACTGGATGCGCATTAGATCGTTGTAAATCACCGTCACCATCAACATCAGCAGGAGCGCGAAGCCCGCGAGCAGCATCTTCTCTTTCACGCGCATGCTGAAGTCGCGGCGCGCGAGTCCCTCGAGCGCAAGAATGAAGATGTGCCCGCCGTCGAGCACGGGAATCGGCATCAGGTTGAGCAGTCCGAGATTGAGGCTGATCATCGCCATGACGCCGAACAGCGGGATCCACCCCGCTTCGGCCGCGCTGCCCGACAGGTCCGCGATCGCGACTGGACCCAGCAGCTGCTTGACGGACGTCTCGCGCGTAATGAGGCCCACGAGCGTCTGCACGATCAGCTTGGTCCACTCCCAGTTCTGCTGGAGGCTCAGCCCGGCCGCCTGAAAAAAACTGGGCTCGATCGAGCGCATTTCCGCCGGCGAGATCTGCGCGCCAATGAAGCCGCCGCCGCCCTCGTACTTCGGAGTCACCGTGAGATCGATGATGCGGTTTCCGCGCCTGACGGTAAGGACCAGCGGTTTATTGTCGTGCGATTTGATCAGATCGAGCACGCTCGTGGAGGTGATGTTTTGTTCTCCGTTCGCCGCCATGATGACATCGTCCTGCCTGAGGCCCGCCGCCGCCGCGGGCTCGTTCGGGCTTACCCCGATCACCTGCGGGTGCAGGAACGCCATCACGCCAATGTCGCCGATCTCGTACTTGCCTTGCGCGTCCGGCACGACGGTGACCTCGCCAGGCTGCCCATTGCGGAGATAGTCGATCGTCACGTTCCGGCGGGCCTTGGTGACGATTTCGTTCGACAACTGATCCCAGTTATCGACCTGCTTCCCGTCGACGGACACGATGCGATCGCCGATCTTGAGGCCGGCTTTCGCCGCTGGTGAAGAGTCGCTGAAACTGCCGATCACGACGGGCTGCTGCTCGAAGGCGGGCACCTGGGCGCCCTGGTACAGCACCAGCCACATCACCACGACCGCCAGCACGATGTTCATCACCGGTCCCATCACGAGGACCTGGAAGCGCTGCCACTTCCCCTTCGAGAGGAATTCGTCCTGCGAGCCCGTGCGCGTGTCTTCTGGATTTTCGCCGGCCATCTTCACGTAGCCGCCGAGCGGAATGGCGCTGATGCAGTATTCGGTGCCGCCTCGGCGAACGGTGAACAGCTTCGGGCCGAAGCCGAGCGAGAAGGTGATCACGCGCACGCCGATGCGCCGCGCCATGAGAAAATGGCCCAGCTCGTGCACGAAAATCAGCACGCCCAGCACGAAAATGAACGCGGCAAAGCTGGTCAGCAAGATGGTCTGGCGGTCTAGGGTCTAAGACGTCGATTGTACCTCACGTGTTGCCTGAACAGCGACGGTCCGCGCCCATCGATCGATGGCGCGGACGTCGTGCAGGCCCGCGACGGACGGCGCGGGGCGCGCGTCGAACGCATCCATGACGCGTGAAATTACCTCAGGAATGCCCGTGAAGGCGAGGTGTCCCTCGAGAAACGCGGCGACGGCAATTTCGTTCGCGGCGTTCAGCACGATGGACAGGCCTTCGGCGCCAGCGAGGGCGCGGAAGGCAAGGGCGAGGCACGGAAAACGGGTGCAGTCGGGCGGTGAAAACTCGAGACGCTCCGCGCGCGCCAGATCGAGCGGCGGCAGCGGAGCCGACCATCGTTCCGGATACGAGAAGGCATACTGAATGGGCAGCCGCATGTCGGTGACCCCGAGCTGCGCGATGACCGAGCCGTCCACCATCTCGACCATCGAGTGCACGATCGACTGCGGATGGATCAGGACGTCAATGCGATCGGCGCCGACGCCGAAAAGCCACCGCGCCTCGATCACCTCGAGTCCCTTGTTCATCAGCGTGGCGGAATCGATCGTGATCTTGCGGCCCATCCGCCAGGTTGGATGCTGCAGCGCCTGCGCCGCAGAGACGCCGCGCAGCTCTTGCGCGCTTTTCTCCCGGAACGGTCCGCCGGACGCGGTCAGAATCAGACGGCGAACATCGCGAAGATCGCGGCCGGCCAGGCACTGATGCACCGCGTTGTGCTCGCTGTCGACCGGCAGCACCGCAACGCCGCGGCGGCGCGCGGCCGCCATGACGAGGGCGCCGGCCATGACGAGAATCTCCTTGTTGGCGAGGGCGACGGTTTTTCTGGCATCGATTGCCGCCAGCACCGCCTCGAGCGCCGCGGTGCCCGAAGACGCAAACAGCACGACGTCGGCCTCAGGGTGGGTGGCGACCTCGATCAAGCAGTCCGGGCCGTCTTCGGCAACCAGGGCAACGCGCGCCGGATGGTACTTTGCACGCTGCTCGGCGAGCAGCGCCGCGTTCGATCGCGCCGCCAGCGCGACCACGCGAAGCCGATCGGGATGCGCATCGACGACGGCCAGCGCGCTGCGGCCAATCGAACCGGTCGAACCGAGG
>JBOGIZ010000904.1:0-2874 GCA_050747805.1 Vicinamibacterales bacterium
GGCTTGGCGGGCGGCGCCGTAGCCACCTCGCGTTGTGTATCGCTCTTCAATTTGCGATCTGCAATTGGCAATTTGCAATCTCACAGCCTTCATCGCTTGCACAGTCCACCTTCGCCCTGCGGGCTACAGCGGACAGCCTTCGCGTGGCTTGCCAGCCGTAGCTCACGCGTGCCGCCGGCTGCGCGTGAGCAAAGGCTGGTAGGCGCGGGTGGAGTCGAACCACTGACCTCCTGCGTGTCAAGCAGGCGCTCTAACCACTGAGCTACGCGCCTCTGTCTTGAAAACACAGGCCTTGCCGAAGCGATCAGTTTACCAGAAATCACCTGGACGGGGAACGGCGGCGCGGGAGCGTCAGCCGTTGTGCACGCGCGCAAGCGCCGCGTCGAGGATGGCGTCGGTGGTCGGCGGCGTCTGGTCGAATTCGACTTCGGGTTCGTCGACTTCCTGATCGGGCTGGAGCCCCTTGCCCTGGATCGGATCGCCGGACGGCGTGAGATACCGCGCGTAGGTGAGCCAGAGTCCCTCGCCGCTGGGCAGCGGCACGAGCTTCTGCAGCGCGGCGCGCCCGAGCGTCCGCTCGCCGACCATATCGGCGCGCTTGTTGCCCACCAGCGCCGCGGCAAACACTTCGGCGGCCCCGGACGTGCCGGTGGTCACGAGCAGCGTGACGGGCAGCGTGACCGTCCCGTCACCGGGTTTCGCCGTGATCGTCTGCTCGACCTTGTCGCGCGCCTGCTCCGGCGAAGCATCCTGCACGCCGGTGGGCGCTCCCGCGACCGGCTTCTCGACGACAGTGGTGGGAGTCGTTCCGCGTTTGACCGGAGCACCCGCATCCGCGACCGTGTGCGCTTCATCGCGCGTGCCGATCATCGTGAGCGTGCCGGACTTGACGAACAGCCGCGCCGCCTCGATGCCGCTGTCGATCGGGCCCTCCGCGTTGCGGCGAATGTCGACGAGCAGATGCTTCGCGCCGGCCTTCGACAACTGCGCCGCCTCGGACTTGATCTTCGCGGCCGCGTCAGGACCGAACGAGGCGATGCGGATGTACCCGATGTCGCCGGGCATCATCTTGGCCGAGACCACCGCGCCAGGATCTCTTTCGCGCACGAGCGCAAAGTCGCGCGGTTCGGCGGCATTGCCGCGGATGACGGTGAGTGTCAGCTTGGTGCCGGGGACGCCGCGAAGCAGGCGCATGCCCTCGTACACACTCATGTCGCGCGTCGGCTTCGTGTCGATTGCGCGCACGTAGTCGCCGGTTTCGAGCCCGGCCTTGGCGGCGGGCGAGTTGTCGCGCACGGCGATGATCCGCAGGTAATACTGGCGCGTCATTTCGACCCCGACGTCGCCGGCAGGCCGCGCCTCCCCGGCCTCGAGCGTTTTCACCTCGTCAGCGCTCAGGTACGCGCTGTCGGGGTCGAGGCCATCCGCGAGCCCGCGCATCGCGCCGTCCATCACCTTGTTCATGTCGGGCTCCTCGACATAGTTGTTGAGGATGAGCGACACGACGTCGTCGAACACGCGGAGATGCTGGAAATCCGTGTCGGACGGCGTGGAATTGCCGAGCACGCCGCCCACCACAATGAAGGCGAGCAGCGGCGTGGAGATGAGCAGGACCGAAAGACGCGTGCGTGTACTCATAACGGGGCGATTACTGGCGCTTCAGCCATTGTAGGGGATCCACGGCCTTACCGTCGATGCGCAGCTCGAAATAGAGGGAAGGGTTGCCGGCGAGGTTGCGCCCCGCAACCCCAACGGTGGTCGAGGGTTCCACGCGGTCGCCCTTGTGCACACTGACCGAGTCGAGGAATCCATACAGCGAATAGGACCGATCGCCGTGGTCGACGATCACGAGATTGCCGTAGCCCGTGAACGGCTCGGCGTACGCGACGACCCCGTCGTAGACGGCGTGGACCGGCGCGCCCTCCGGAAGCGACAGCTCGATGCCGGTGCGCGCGCCGTCGAGACGGTCGGTCTGACGTCCAAACCTGGCCGTCAGGACACCGTCAGCGGGCCACGCCAGCGCACCATGGAATGGCCGCATCGGCAGCGACGGCGCAGGCGCCGCGCGGCCCTGTGCGATCGCGGCGATCGATTCGCTGAGCCGCCGCGCCGCTTCCTGGAGCTCGCCGGCAAGCTGCGCGTTCAGGTCGCGGCGCGCGTCGATCGACGTGACGAGCGCGGTCCGCGCGGCGACGGCCGCGTCGGCAGCCGCACGCGCCGTGCGGCCCTTGATCTCGAGCTTCTGGAGATCCGACGCGCGGGCCTGCAGCGACGCGCGTTCGGCGGCGAGCGACGCGAGCGTCCGCCGGTGCTCCTCCACACGATCGCGATCGATCCGATCGAGCGCGGCTGCGGTCCGATAGGCGCGCCCGAGCTGACGCAGATCGTCCACGTCGAGAAGCAGACGCCAGTAGCCGGCGCGTCCGATCTTGTATAGCTGTACGAGGCGCGCGTCGACGTCTGGCTGCTGGCGCTCGGCCTCGGCCTGCAGATCGCGCGCGCGCACGGCCGCCGCGGCAAGCTGCTGCTGCACGGTGGCCCGCTGCGCCTGCACGCTCTTCAGCTGCCCGGTTTTGATCTGCTCGTCGACTTCGAGCTTCCGAAGTTCCGTGAGCACCGTCTGTTCCCGGCGCGCCAGGTCGTCGGCTTCGCGCTCGAGCGCCTTCATCCGGTCGGCCGCCCGCTTCGACAGCGCCTGCGCCTGCTTCGCCGCGTCAGCGGGCGCCGGCGACTGGGAGGCGCTCTGGGCCCCGACGGAAACGGCGACTGCGCTAGCGATTAGGACGGTGGCGATGCGCGAGCGAACACCGCGAGCGGGCCACGCGGCCGGAGCGAGCCGGCGCAGCGGCGAGCGAGGGCGCGTGTAGGGGAGTC
>JBOGIZ010000905.1:0-7556 GCA_050747805.1 Vicinamibacterales bacterium
GCTCCGCTCCGGTGGCTCGGTCGCTGCGCTCTCGCTCGCACAGCCTGACGCGATCTAGGAGATGAGTTTTAACGTGACAGCCGGCGGACGTTCGCGCCCCCGGACGTGCCCGCGGCGGCTTTCGCGCTGCGCCGCGGCACGACGCCGGAGTCCACGACAGCCCCGGTGCGCGATATCGTGGCGAAATGCATCGTGTCGCCGTTGATTTCGACCAGCATGAACGAGCGGTCCGTATCGAATCCCTTCGCCGTGAGCGGCGAGTCCTTGCGCAGGTCTCCATTCCGGAGCTGTCCGCTCGCGCCTTCCACGAAATATTGAATGCCGTTCTGCGGTTTGATCCGCTCGTACACGTGATCGTGGCCGTTGAACACGACGCTGACGTTGTACTCGATGAACAGCGGTTCGAGAACGGCGCGGAGCTGCAGCTGCGAACCGTGCGTCCGCGCGGATGAATAGAGCGGATGATGGAAGAAGCAGATCTTCCATTTCTCATTCGACTGCTTCAGCGCGTTCTCAATCCACTTGAGCTGATCTGGATCCATGTACGTGCTCTCGAGCGCGAAGAAGCGCACGTCCTGTTTGGGCGCCTTGAACGTGTAGTACAGCTGCCCGTCCATGTTGTACGGCTTGTAGTACCGCTGCTCGCGGGAATCGTGGTTCCCGAGCGAGGCGTAGAATTTCACCCCTTCGTCGAGCAGCGCCTTGTATGGGGCTTCGAATTTCGCGACGAAATCCTGCGGCCGCTCGGAGCCGTAGATGTTGTCGCCGTCCATGATCACCATCGGAAAGGCGAACGTCTGGTGCCAGAGCGCCATCTGCCGGGCCACCTCGTATTCGGCAGGGTCGGCGTTGCCGTTGTCGCCGATGACCGCGAACTTGAGGGAATCGGCCTTGTTGGGGAGCGGGAACGTCGCCGGCTGGGCCGTCACCGGCGCCGCCGGCGCGGCCCTGCCGCGCGCGAGTGCGGGCGCAAGCTCCGCCCGTCGCTGGCCGCAGTCCGCCAGGGCGATCAAGACGCACAGAAGCGCGGCCGGCCAGAGGCGTGCGCGTCGGCCGATCACTTGAACGCGTGCTCCATGTAGTCCGCAATGATGTGGGCGCGTGGATCGAGCAGGATGAGCGTGGTCCGCACGAAACGATATTCAAGCTCGTCTGGCGGTTTCGGCAGCGCAGCAAGCACCTGCGGCGGCATGGTTGACAGCGGCACGGCGTCGGGATACCGGGCGTTGACGGCGACCGGTGCATCGCCTTTGTACTCGTTGTCGGTGATTTCGTATTTGATTTGATTCCCGCCGGGCCCTTGAAAGATCGGCACGAGCAGCGTCCGAACGAGCTGCTGCATCGCGGGGGTGAAAATATCGCCGGGCTTGGCGCTGCCTCGCGCCTGCTGGATGAGCCTCCCGAGCGCCCGCTCGTGGGCGTCAGCCTGCGCCGGGGTCGTCTGCGTCGGTAGTTTCGGGAGTGTGCGATCGAGCTTGCGGTGCAGCGCGGCGTACTCGTCGAGGCGCTTCACAAACTCCTTCAGCACTTCCGCACGCGGATTCACCGCCTGCTGCGCGCCGGCGCCGACGGCGCTGCTGACGAGCAGCACAGTCAGCAGACCTATCGCGCGTTTCACGCATCGCGGCGATGCAAGCCTGAGGCCCGCCCGCGCGGCTGCGGGCTATCCTCGGTAGTTGCCGAACTGCAGAGCGCAGCCGAAGTCGTGCTCGCGCAACTGGCGCATGGCGTCTTGCAACTCGTCTTTCGACGGGGACGTGACCCGCACCTGATCGGCCTGAATGGACGTCTGCACTTTCTTCAGCTTCTTTTCTTTCAGGAACTTGACGATCTCTTTGGCCGCCTCGGTTGGAATCCCCTGCTGGAGCGTGACGACGCGCCGGACGGTATCGTTCGCGGCGCGCTCGATCGGACCAGGGGTCAGGTTTTTGACAGGCACGCCCCGGCGCACCATGCGCGTCTGGACGATTTCCCAAAGCGCGTTCATCTTGAAGTCGTCGTCCGCGGTGAGCGTGATCGTGTTGTCGGTGCGATTCAGATCGATCGCGGCGCGCGATCCCTTGAAATCGTAGCGCTGGGCGACTTCTTTGCGCGCCTGATTGACGGCGTTGTCGACTTCCTGCAGATCGACGGTCGACGTGATGTCGAATGATGCGGGCTGAGGCATGCGCGGCGACGGGCTCGCGCGCTCAGTATATCAGTCCTCCAGCGGGACCGTGAGCCGCGGCGGCTGCTTCGCGCCGCGCAGCGGCCGAACCGCGCGGCCGATGCGAAGCGACTGCTCGAAAATCGCGCCGACGCGGACGCCGCCCGGCAGCCGATGCGCCCCCACGGCCGCGAGTCCGGCCGACGCCATGCAGCCGCACTGCGAGCAGTCGGGATGGCCGCCGAACTGACACGGCGTGATGCGGTGCTCGAAATCGGCCGACACGCACGTCGTCGTCTGCGCGAAGATGCATTCGTCGGGATTCCTCGGCGGCGTGGCGTAGTGTCGAATGAGCGATTCGCGCATCGCCACTTTCGGATAGCGCGCGCGCAGCAGCATGAGCGTCGCGATCACGCGCTCGCGATCCGGCGGCCGGAGGATCTCCTCGGCGACTTCGCCGATCTGCGGCGTGAACAGGCTGAACCAGATTTGCTGCGTATGGGGATTGGCAGACCAGAACTGCGTGAATTCCTCGAGATAGCCGTCGCGCTGCACCTGCTGGCGCGTGACCGTGCAGTGTATGGTGATCTGCTGACCGACGATGTGTTTGAGGATGCGATCGTAGGTCGCCGGCGTCCGCCGGACGTCATGTTCCGGCTGCAGGCCATCGATCGAGACGCAGATCTGCAGCCGGGGAATCGACGCCCATTCACCGGGAATCGGACGTACGGCGCTCGTGACCAGCTGCGTGTACACCCCGCGCGCGGCAAGCGCCGGAAGAATCTGGTTGAGCTCTCGATATCGAACCAGCGGCTCGCCCCCGACGATCGAGACGTGGACCGGTTTCTCCTGATCGACGAGCGCAAGCACGCGCGATATGAGCTCGGCGCCTTTGAAGTCGCTGACCTGCCGCAGGGTGACGTCGCCTCCGAGATGATCGTCGCCATAGGCGTAGCAGCCCGGGCAGCGGAGCGGACACTCGCGCGTGATCTCGATCGACAGGGACGGACGGTATCCGCGAAGGATCTTTCCCCACGCGGTGAGGATCCCTTCCATTCCGCGACTATAGCACGCGATCCGAGCGCGCTCAGCTGCGCTTCAGCGTGATCGCGCCGTTGACGCTGCTCAACGACAGGACCCGGCCGCCGCCTATCGTGCCGTCGAGGTGGCGACGCGAAATCCGGCCGCTGACAGTCAGGGGAAAGTCGGTCGTGATGTCGCCGTTGACGGTGCTCGCGCGCAGCTCGGTATCGAGACCCGACGGCAGCGTGAGCGTGATGCTGCCGTTCACGGTGCTCAGCTTGAGAGTATCGGTCCAGTCGGCGCGGCCCATCTCGCCGCGAATCGAGCCATTCACCGTGGACGCTCGACCCTGACCGGTGGTCGAGAACAGCACCGACCCGTTCACGGTGCTCAGCGCGAGGTCGCCAGTCAACTGCTGGGCGCGGACGTCGCCGTTCACCGTGTGCCCGGCGAACTGCACGCCGGCCGGCACGTTCACGGTGAAATGGACGCGCACGTCGTTATTTTGCACGTTCATGCGCCCCTCGCCGTCCGGCAGGCATTCGTTGGGCGTGGAGCGGTCACGGCGACGAGACGCATGCCGCTCCAGGTTGCCTGGCCGGCCGGCGGTGCTGGTAAGCTGGGGATCCTTGTGATCGAAAAGCGGCGGTCCCCAATCGCGGGATGGGGCGTGTTCGCCACCCGCGACATCCCGAAGAACACACGGATTATCGATTACGCGGGCGAGAAGATCTCGAACCGCCAGAGCCTCGCGCGCGAGACGCGCTACTTGAAACGCGGTCACATCTGGTGCTTCAAACTCAACAGCCGCTGGGTCCGCGATGCGGCAGTCGGCGGCAATCTCGCACGCTTCATCAACCACGCCTGCAAGCCGAACTGCTATACGCAGATCGTCGGCGACACGATCTGGATTCGCGCGGCGCGCACGATCCGCATGGGCGAAGAGCTCACGTACGACTACTACACCGACGGCGAAGGCGCGATCCCGTGCCGCTGTCGGCGTGGGTGTACGCGAACGCTGTGATGCCGCTGCGCGCCATCTATCTGCACGGATTCGCCTCGTCGCCCCGTTCTTCGAAGGCGGCGTTTCTCGGACGTCAGCTTCGCGCGCATGGCATCGACGTGCGGACGCCGGATCTGAACCTCCCAGATTTCTCGACGTTGACGGTGACGCGGATGGTCGGCGAGACGGAAGGGTTGATCGACGCGTCGGACGAGCCACTGGTGCTGATTGGATCGAGCCTCGGCGGATTCGTCGCGGTGAACGTCGCGGCGCGTTGGCCGTCGCGCGTGCAGTATCTGGTGTTGCTGGCGCCTGCCGTCGATTTTGCGGCGCCGCTGATGCGGGAGTTCGGCCAGACCGCGATCGACGATTGGCAGCGCGCGGGCTCGGTTCACGTCTTTCATTTCGGATACGGCCGTATGATGCCGATCCATCACGACCTGTACGCGGATGCGCGTCGCTACGATGCGCTGCACGCGCGGCTGCCGATGCCGGTGATTGTTTTTCAAGGGCGGCACGACACCGCCGTCGATCCCGCGACAGTTGTCGCCTGGTGCGAGGCTCGTCCGCACGTGCAGCTGCACCTGCTGGACGACGACCATCAGCTCGGCTCCTCGCTCGACGACATCTGGAAGAAGACCGCGGCGTTTCTGCAGCTGACGGCGCGCTAGCTTGAGCGCCGGGGTCGCGTCCGGATCTCATACGGGCAGCCACCCGACGGTCTCGGCTTACCCAGAAACGGTGTCCTTAGAGCCAAACTGCCCGCGCGGATTCCCTCATGTCTGGCCGACCGGCGCGGTCGAGCTCGGCACCTGCTTTGCTTGAGTCTTGGATGTGTGCAGTCTGTATCCCATTTTTCCCCTGCCGGAGCCTTGCCGTTGAATACATCAGCCACTCGAGTCGGCATCATCGGAGCCGGCGTCGTGACGTCCGGGTCCCATTTGCCGGTGCTCGTAAATATGTCCGACGTCTCGGTCGAATGGATCTGCGATCGGTCGCGCGCGGCCGCGGAAACCGTCGCGCGCGCGTACGGCATTCGCCGCGCGTTCGTCGATCTTGAACAGTGTCCCGATGTCGACGTGGTCCTCGTGGCGACGCCCGTCGGGACGCGCGGCGACATCGTGCCTCGCGTGCTCGGACGCGGCTGGCACGCGTTCTGTGAGAAGCCGTTCGCGCTCACGGTGGCGGATCACGAGGCGTTCGTCGCGGCAGCGCGCGCGAGAGGCGTGCAGATTGGCGTGGGACAGGTGAGAAGGTACGCGAGACCGACGGCATCGGCGCGCACGCTTCTCTCGCGCAACGCCTTCGGGCCGGTCCGGCGCGTGCTCGCCGCCGACGGTTTCCGCATGCGCGGCACCGGGCGCGGTCGCGGCTGGCATCTGAACGATCGCGCGGAAGGCGGCGTGCTCGCCGAATTTGGATCGCACCTCATCGATCAGGTCGTCTTTCTGTTGTCGGCGACCGGCGCATCCGTGCGTGACTGTGCGCAGCGCGTCCACCGCGGCCTCGAACTCGCCTCGTCCGTGGTTGCCGACCTCGCGCCCGCCTCCGGTCCGTCCGTCCCGTGCGCCTTCGACGTCTCGCTGCTCGATGATCTCTGCAGCGGCATTTTCATCGAATTCCCGAGCGTCACGCTCCGCGTCGGGCTCGGATTCGACGGCACGCTGGCGCTCGTCGGAGCATCCGGCGAGGCGCTGACGGACCTGACCATGCACGACGGCGCCGCGTCGGCGGTGCACGCCTTTTTTCTGGAATGGCGCGACTTTCTACGCCAATGCCGCACCGGCGAGCCGTGCGCCGTCGACGCCGCGAGCGTGACGACAACGACCGCGGTCATCGATCAAGCGGTCCGCGGCCCTCGGGCCGAGGAGAGCGAGCCGCTCGTGGAGCAGCTGCTATGATCGCGCGCGTCCGCATCGGCGTTGCCGGCGCGACGGGTCAGGTCGGCTCGCGCCTGCTGCGTCATCTTCACGCGGCGGGATTTCCGGTCGTCGCGGCCGTACGCAATCCGCTCGCGGCGGCGCTCTGCGACGCTGCTGCGCCGGGCTGCGAGATCCGCATTGGATCGCTCGTCCCTGAGGCCGGCGCGCGGCACGTGCTCGACGACTGCGAAGTCCTGATCAACTGCGCGCTCGAATCCTCCGGCGGCATTCCGCGCCAGGCGTACGCGCGCAATCGGCGTCTCATCGACGGACTGTTCGAGGCGCGCGCGCTCAAATGGCTGGTCCACTTCAGCACGGTCGCCGTGTACGGCGAGCTGATTGCCGCGCACGCCGACCCGGAGCGCGCGCGCCGCCATCCCCATCCCACGAGTGAGTACGGCCGCTCGAAGCTGTTCGTCGAGCGATACGCCGCGCGGCGAGCGGCGGCACGCGGCATCGACCGCACGGTGCTGCGCCTCGGCCACGTCTACGGTGCCGGCATCGCGCGGTCGCGCGAAATCATCGAGCTCGCGCAGATGGCGGCGTTTCGTCTGCCGTGTGGTGGGCGCCTGCCGTCAAACGCGATTCATCAGGACGCCGTGGGCGCGGCGATCGTCGGCCTGTTGGCCGGCGGCCCGCGACAGCCGATCGAAAGCCTTGCCGAGCCGACGCACTCGTGGCGCGACGTGTTCGATTGGCACACGGGCGTCCTCGGCCTGCCGCCGGTCCTGTCGATGGACGACCAGGAGTCGGCGGGCCGCCGGGACACGGTCTCGGGCGCATCGATTCCGCGGGAGGCACTGGCCTGGCTGCAGGGGCTGCCGATCAAGGCACTCGTTCGATCGCCCGCCACGTTCGATCTCGCCCTTCGTATTCTGGCGAACACGCCCGACGGAATCACAACGCGGGTGAGCGACGCCAATCGCCGCGCCGGCGCGCGCGCGCAGATTGCGTGCGCGGAGGCGAGCATGACGCTGGCCGTGCCGCCGCTCTATCTGTCGTCGGGAATGCCCGGCCCATTCTGCGATGTGCCGCCGCCGTCCGCGGACGGCCTTGGGTCCGCCAGGGAGCGGGCACGCGAACTGCGGGAATGGCACGAACTCTGGAGCATGCCCCGCATGCGCGCCGCCATGATGATGGGACACGGCGACGCGCTCCCCGCGGAGTCGCGCGAGTGGCGGTGACCGATCGGCCGACTTCGGCGCTCTTCGTCATCTACGGGCTGGCCCCCGCCGGGCCCGAGCGGCGCATTCTGGAGTTCGCCCGCGCGTTTCCCGATCGCGCCGATCCGATCGACGTTCACGTGTGCGTCATCGGCGACGACTTGACGCTCCTCGAGGAGTTTCAGCAGACGCGCGCCCGGGTCGTTCACGTTCCGATTCGGCGGCCGTATCTCGAGTGGCGAAACGTCCGGCGCGTGCTCGAGTACATCGACGCCCACGAGATTCGCGTCATCAACGCC
>JBOGIZ010000906.1:0-4979 GCA_050747805.1 Vicinamibacterales bacterium
TCCTCACGCCGGTGCTGCGTCCGTTCTTCGCGGACGGAAAGATTCATTTCACCATCGACTCGGCGATGAAGAGTGAAGGGCGGTTCCAATGACGCGCGTCCGCAGACTCGCCAGCGCACGCGGCCAGAGCATCATCGAGGTCGCGATGGTGACCCCGCTGCTGCTCGTGATCGTGCTCGGCGTCGTCGAAGTCAGCTACGCGCTGCTCGATCAGCACGTCATCACGCGTTTGACGCGCGAGGGATCGAATCTCATCTCGCGCGATACGTCGTTGCAGGACGCGGGGACCGCGCTCCAGAGCATGACAGCGGCGCCCGTGGACTTCAGCTCGCGCTCGACCGTGATCTTCTCCGTGCTGCGCAACGTCGCGACGGTGGGCGCGGCGAACTACAACCAGGTGATCCTCTATCAGCGCTATCAGTTCGGCGCGATTGCCGCCACGAGCGCCCTTCACACGCGCGGCGGGGGATCGTTCGGACCCGCGCCCGATTACGAGGCCGCCAACTCCGACAACGATACGAACCTTCAGATCACAACTCTTCCCGCGTCGCTTTCGCTCGCGGCCGGCGACATGGTGTACGTCACCGAGATTTTCTCGAAGCACGACCTCATCACGCCGCTCGATCGCTTTGGCATCACTGTCCCAGACACGCTGTATTCAATCGCTTACTTCTAGAGAGTCAGCCATGACAAGGAATGAACGCGGATTCGCTCTCATCTATACCTCCGTCGTGCTCGTCGGTCTGCTCCTCTTCACGGGTCTCGCCGTCGACAGCGGCCGAGCGTATCTCGTGAAAGCGCAGCTGACGAAGGCCGTCGACGGCGCGGCCCTGGCCGCCGCGCGAAACCTCAACAGCGGCGATCCGCGGGCGGAGGCAGCGCGGATCTTCACGGCCAATTTCCCCTCGGGCTATCTCGGCACCACGGCGGCCGATCCGACCGCGGCGCCGGGATTCTTTTAGTCCAGCGTCGATGCGGCGAGCGGCGTGAACACCGTCACCGTGACGGCGTCCGAACAGCTGCCGACCACGTTCATGCGGCTCGCGGACTTCACCGACTTGACGATTGGCAGCAGCGGACAGGCGACGCGCCGAATGGTCGATCTCTCGCTCATCCTTGACATCTCGAGCTCGATCGGCTCGCAGTGGCCGACCGTGCGCGACGCGGTGCGCACGTTCATCAACGGATTCGACCCGAACAACGATCGCATGGCGCTCCTGACGTTCGGCAACGGCGCGAGCGTGCTGGACGCGATGCCTTCGTCGCGCGGGTTCAACAAGACCAAACTCATCAGCGACGTGCCGAACACGCTGCCTGGCGGCAGCACCAACATGGTCGAAGGACTGTATCGCGGGTGGGACGAGCTGCGGTCGGTTCCCACGGGATCGCAGTCGAGCCTGCGCGTCATCGTGCTCTTCACGGACGGCGCGTCGAACTCGGTGCCTGGCAATTACGACGCCGCTCCCGGCCTCGGCCGCTCGCTGCGCACGTACGATTTTCCGAAGAACTTTCCCGATCCCGACGGGCAGACCTGGAACAACCCGCAGATCGACGGCCTGTACGACACGTCGTCGGCGACCGGCGCGGCGAGTCCGTCGTACAGCCTGACCGTCGCCAACTGGAACAATCCCTGTTCGGTGCCGGGGAGCTGCCTCGCCGCGGTTCCGTATCTGCCCGTGACGAGCTGGCACGCGCACCATCGCAGCGCCGGCATTCCGACGACGTTCCCCCTTCAGACCACGGCGCTGACGGTGAACGGATCGGCGCAGTCGAGCGTCCGTGGACTGCGCAATTTCAACGGATCCACCGGCCGGTACCCGGCTGAAGTGTTCAACATCAACAACGCCGCGCGCAACCTCGTGGAAATTATCTCGAACGCGGCGCGCAGCGACACCGGCGACTATCAGATTCGGATCTACACGATCGGCATGGGCGCCCTGGTGCGCTACGAACTCGGCACGATGCCGGAAAAGCCCGAGGACATTTTGAAGCGGATGGCCAACGACGCGACATCGCCCGACTTCAATGCCTCGCAATTGGCCGGCAAGTATTACTTCGCGCAGACGGCCGCCGACGTCGGTCCGGCGTTTCAGGCACTGCAAAACGAAATCATCCGCTTGAGCAAGTAGGGCGGACTCGGGTCCAGAGCGCGGTATCGACTATGGCGCAGTTGAGTGCACAGATCGTCAGCTACGACGAAGACTTCAAGCGGCACATGTCGCGGCTGCTGAGGGCGGGCGGGGTACCCGTCGGCATCATCGAAGGACGCAGCGCCGACGGCGCCGGTCCTGATGTCGTGATCGTGGACATCCGCGGCGACGCCTCGTCCGGCATGGCGGCCATCGAGCGGCTGCGCGCGGCAAGCGCCGGCCCGGCGATTTTCGCGGTCGCGGCCGCCGCCGAGCCTGACCTGATTCTGCAGGCGATGCGCGCCGGCGCGAATGAGTTCTTCGCCTGGATTGGTACCGACGCGACGCAAGCGGCGCGCGCGATCGAGGAGCCGTTTCACGGCGCCATCCGGCGCGCAGCAGCGCGGCGCGAAGCGGCGACGGCCGGCGCAAAACCGCCGTGCGTCACGCACGCGTTTCTCGGCGCGAAGGGCGGCGCCGGCACGACGACGGTCGCGGTGAACCTCGCCATCGAACTGGCACGGCTCACGAAGCGTCCGACGATCATCGTCGACCTGAAGCCCTGCCTGGGCGAGGTCGCGCTCTTTCTCGGCGTGCGTCCGCGCTTCACGGTGCTCGACGCGATCGAGAACCTGCATCGGCTCGACAAGGACTTTCTCCACGAGCTCGTGGCGAAGCACAAGTCCGGGCTCGACATCCTGGCGGCGTCGGAGCAATTCGACCGGCCGAACGCGCAGGACGCCGGCGCCATCGAGGAACTGCTTCGCGTGCTCACCAAGACGTACGACTACGTCGTGATCGACACCGGCAACGTGATCAACGCGTGTGTCGCGTCGGCGCTGTACGCGGCCGACACCATTTTCCTCGTCGCGAATCCCGACGTGCCGTCGATTCGCAATGCGCAGCGGCTCGTCGATCGCGCCCGCCAGCTCGGCGCCGGCAGCGAGCGGATCAAGATCCTGCTCAATCGCTCGTCCGATCAGCATCTGATCGCGCCCAAACAGATCGAAACGGCGCTCGGCTACTCGATCCACCACACATTCTCGAGCGACTACCGCACCGTCTCGACCGCGCTCAATTCGGGCGTCCCGCTCGCGCTGACGAATCACTCCGAGATCGCCGCGCAGTTCGACAGCTTCACGCGCCACCTGGTCGGGCTCGCAGATGAAGCAAAGCCTGAGCCCGAGAAGAAGCGCGTGTTCCTCGGCATCTTCTGAGCAGCATCCCATGAGCATTCCGTCGATCGCTCCTTCGTCTGTCCCCACACCGGCCCGGACACCGCGTCCGGAGGCGCCGCGGCCCGGATACCTCGAGCTCAAGGCGAACATCCACCGGAAGCTGCTCAACCGCCTGAACCTCGAGGCGCTGGCCTCGGCCGACCGTTCGCGCGCGGAATCCGAGATCCGCACGCTCCTGTTCGAGCTCATTGCCGAAGAGGGCACGCCGCTCAGCATGACGGATCGCGAAGCCTTCTTTGCCGATGTCATCGACGAAGTGTTCGGTCTGGGCCCCCTCGAGCCGCTGCTGCGGGATCCGTCCGTCAGCGACATCCTGGTCAACACGTACAAGAACGTCTACGTCGAGCGCCAGGGCAAGCTCGATCGGCTGCCCACGACGTTCCAGGACGACAAGCACCTGATGCGCGTCATCGACCGCATCGTCAGCGGCGTCGGCCGCCGCGTGGACGACAGCTCGCCGATGGTCGACGCCCGGCTCGCCGACGGTTCGCGCGTGAATGCGATCATCCCGCCGCTCGCGGTCGACGGCCCGCTGCTCTCGATCCGGCGTTTTCCAGCGGAGCGGCTGAAGGCGCAGGACCTGGTCAACATCCGATCGCTCACGCGGCCGATGCTCGAGTTCCTCGAGCACTGCGTCCGCGCGCGCCTGAACATCCTCATCAGCGGCGGCACGGGCGCCGGCAAGACGACGCTGCTGAACGTGCTGTCGGCGTTCATCTCCGAGCGCGAACGCATCGTGACGATCGAGGACGCCGCCGAGCTGCAGCTGCATCAGGAGCACGTCGCGCGCCTCGAGACGCGGCCGCCGAACGTCGAAGGCAAGGGCGCCGTGAAGCAGCGTCACTTGCTCATCAACGCCCTGCGCATGCGGCCCGATCGCATCGTCGTCGGTGAGACGCGAGGCGAAGAGGCGCTTGACATGCTGCAGGCGATGAACACGGGCCACGACGGTTCGCTCACGACCGTGCACGCGAATACGCCGCGCGACGCGCTGTCACGAATCGAGACGATGGTCGCGATGGGCGCCACTAACCTGCCGGAGCGCGCCATCCGTCAGCAGATCGCGTCGGCGATCCAGATTGTGGTGCAGCAGTCCAGGACGAGCGACGGCACGCGCAAGGTCACCAGCATCGCGGAAATCACCGGCATGGAAGGCGACGTCATCACCATGCAGGAGATTTTTCTGTTCGAGAAGCTTGGCGTGACTCAGGACGGCAAGGTGATCGGCCGGTTCCGGGCGACGGGTGTCCGTCCCAAGGCGTGCGAACGGCTGAAGGCGTCGGGCGTGCATCTGCCGCCTGACATGTTCGAAGGCGTAACCGAGGTGCGGTGATGTCGCCCCTGATCCTCGTCATTCTCGTGTTCCTGATGGGTGCCGGCCTTGTCGTCGGCGCCTACCTCGGCGTGACGAAACTGCCGGGCTACTTGGCGCAGAAGCACCTCGATACTCGAATCGACGAGCTCGTGATGCCGCCGCCCTCAGAGACAGCGGACGGACACGATCTGGTCAAGACGAAGCACGAAGGGCCGCTGCCGGTGCTCGATCGGTTCGCCGCCGGCACGACGCGCGGATCGGCCATCGGCGCGTGGCTGGAGCAGTCCGGCGTTCGGA
>JBOGIZ010000907.1:0-5993 GCA_050747805.1 Vicinamibacterales bacterium
CAGGTAGATGTTCCGGCCCTCGATCTCGCGGGGCCGCCCGGCGTTGGGCTGTGCCGAGAGGCGCACGTGCGCGACGCGCGCCATTCGCTCGAGCGTCTCGAGCATGGCCGCGGGTCCGACGCTGCAGTTGAGTCCCACCACGTCCGCGCCGCGCTGCTCGAGTTCGGGGACAAAGGTTTCCGGCGCGACGCCGTCGAGCGAATTGCCGTCCTCCTCCGTCGTCATTTGGGCGACGATCGGCAGGGCGCAGACGCTGCGAACGGCGCGGATCGCGGCGCCCATCTCGTTGACGTCGCGGAAGGTTTCGAGGATGAACAAGTCGGCGCCACCCTCAACGAGCGCCGACGCCTGTTCGCGGAAGTACTCCTGGGCTTCGTCCACCCCCGTCTTGCCCCACGGCTCGATCCGGATGCCGAGCGGGCCGATCGCGCCCGCCACGTACGCGTGATCGCGTGCGGCATGACGCGCGATCCGCGCGCCCTGCGTGTTGATGGCGCGCGCGCGCTCCGCCAGTCCAAACGCGCCCAGCTTGACGCGATTCGCCCCGAACGTATTCGTCTCGATCACGTCGGCGCCGGCGCGCACGTATGCCTGGTGCACTTCCGCCACGAGATCGGGCTGCGTGAGATTCAGTTCGTCGAACGATCGATTGAGAAAGATCCCACGCGCGTACAGCATCGTTCCCATCGCCCCGTCGCAGACGAGCACGCGGCGATCGATGTCTTCGAGAAATGGGGGCAGCATCCGCTCTCTTGATTCTAACAGTTGCAGTCGGCCCTATTCGCGCCGCTCGATCGCGAGCGACGCTGCGTCGACAAGGAGATACGACCGGGTCACGAGATCCAGCCCGACCGAGCGAACGCCTTCGCGCAGCTCGTCCGAGAAACGATGATGGTGGCCGAACAGGTGCAGCCGCGGGCGCATCGCCCGGAGTACGTGGTTGATCTCCGCTTTGCCCGCGTCGGGACCGCGGCCGCCCGGAAGCGGACGGAACGGCGTCGCGGCTTCGTGCGTGAGCAGTATGTCGATGCGCGTCATCCGCTCGCACGCCTCAACTTCTTCCCGCACGAAATGCCGCCGCTTGTCGGCCAGCGCGGTCGCGCGCCGGGATGACCTGGTCGGATGCGGAAGATCGCGCGCGGGCGTGCCGTACCAGGTCGGCGCGAACGTGCCGCCGAGGCCCGCGACGGTCAGACGCTCGCCGATCCTGACCGATGTGCCGTTGGCAATGTGATGCAGATCCGCCGGGAGATGCCCCGCCGCGATGGCGTCGAAGTTGTCGTTGTTGCCGTGGATGAAATAGACCGGCGCGCCAAGCGGCTCGTAGCGCCCCTCCTCGTCAGCGAGATCGCCGACCGAGAGCCAGAAGGGCACGCCGGGATGTCTCGCGATGGTGCGGCGCGCTGTGTCGAACGCGCCGTGAAGATCGCCTAACGCGCCGAATTGGTGGATTGGTGAATTCGTGAGTTGGTGAATTGGCATTACTAAGAGCGCGCGCGGTAGCGCGCGCAAGCAAATTCACCAACTCACCAACTCACCAACTCACCAATTCACTTGGGTTCCGCAGGTACGAGCAAATCGGCCTTGTCCCAGATGAAATCCTTGTTGCTGTAGACGGCGAGCTCGTAGTCCTTGCCCATGAAGATCGCCGACACCGGACAGGCTTCTTCGCAATAGCCGCAGAAGATGCAGCGCATCTTGTGAATCTGGTAGACCTTCGCATAGCGCGGGCCCGCCTGCACGGTGCCGTCGTTTTCCGCGGCCTCGAGATAAATGGCATCCGCCGGACACGCCACCGCGCAGAGACCGCAGGCGACGCATTTTTCCAGGCCGTTCTCGTCGCGCATCAGGACCTGTTTGCCCCGATATTTCGGGAAGACTGGAATCTTCTGGTCCGGATAGTCGACTGTGATCGGCTTCTTGAAGATGTGCTTGAACGTGGTGGCAAATCCCACGAGCAGCGGGCGGACGAAGGCCATATGGCGTGATGATATCAGCTGAGGGAATTCTGGCAAGCGCCGCACCGTGCGACAGAACCGCAAACTGCAGACTACGTTATACTTAACGGAAATGCCTCAGGCGCCGCGGCTCTCCGTCGAGCAGACGATCCTCTTCACGCTGATGGCCAAGCTCGCTGTCAGTGCGGTGGTCGCGACGATGCTCGTGCGGTTTCCGTGGTTCCGCCGAATTTTGCTGACCGAAAAGCGCGACTGGCCCGAACGCCTGATCTTTGCGGCGAGCCTCGGGCTCCCGCTCACGGCTGGCGTCATCTGGCGCCTCGTCCTCAACAACAACGCCGCCGACCTGACGTTGTCGGGCGCGTTTCTGGCCGGGCTTCTTGCGGGTCCCTATGCCGGCGGCATTGTCGGCGCAATGGTCGGGGTGCCCGCGTTGGTCGGAGGCGAATGGGCGGCCTTTCCGTTCGCGGTCGGCTGCGGGTTTGCTGGCGGCGGCCTGCGCGAGCTCTGTCCGAGCGAGGCCATCTGGCACTTCTCGCCGCTGTTTTTCTCGGGCCTCCATCGTGACGTCTGGAAGCTCGTGCGCAGGTTCGAGATCGACTGGGTCGTCGTACTGCTGGCGGTGCCGATCGGCCTCGAGATCCTCCTGCAGGCGCTCGGCTACCGCTATCCGCACCGCATTTTTGTGATCCAGGCCACCACGCCGCTCATGTGGGCCATCGTGCTCATCACGACGACGCTGCTCGTCGCGATTCCGATCAAAATCTGGAACAGCGCGCGGATCGAGCACCGGCTCCAGGAGCAGGAAAAGCTCCTGATGGCGACGCGGCTCGACGCGCTGGCGAGCCAGATCAATCCGCATTTCCTATTCAACACGCTGACGTCGATCTCGTCGCTCATCCGCACGGAGCCCGAAACCGCGCGGACGCTCATCGTCAAGCTGTCGGGACTGCTCCGCCGTCTGCTGCGGAGCCAGGAGCACTTCGTCACGCTCCGCGAGGAGCTCGAGGCCATCGACGAATATCTCGACATCGAGACGGTGCGATTCGGATCGATGCTGACGATCGACAAGCAGATCGATCCCAGCACGCTCGACGTCATCGTTCCGAGCATGATGCTGCAGCCGCTCGTGGAGAACTCGATCAAGCACGGCTTGTCGCAAAAAATGGGCGAAGGGCGCATTACCATCCGCAGCCTTCGCGAGCCCGGCCACGCGATCATCGACGTGATCGACAACGGGACAGGCATCCCGTCGGGGGACGCGCGCCGGGTGAAGGGCACGGGCATCGGGCTCCGTAACGTCAACGAACGCCTGCGCGTGATTTACGGCGCGAATTATCAGCTGCAGCTCGACAGTGTGCCCGGCGAGGGCACGTGCGCGCGCGTCGTGATTCCGGAGCTCGCCGGGCCGGAGCGTGCGCTTGCCTGAGAGGCCCTCCCTCGGCGAACTCCGCACGATTGTGGTCGATGACGAACAGCTTGCCCGGGACGAGCTGTGCTTCCTGCTGCAGCAGATCGGCGGCATTGAAATCGTGGCGCACGCCGGCAACGGCGTCGAGGCGCTCCGCGTAATAGAAGATCAGCAGCCCGATCTCGTCATGCTCGACGTCCAAATGCCGGGTCTGACCGGCTTCGAAGTGGCCCGGCGCCTCATTCAGGCCGGCCTCGGCACGCACGTCGTCTTCGTGACGGCCTTCGATCAGTACGCGATCGACGCCTTTGAGGTGAACGCGGTCGACTACCTCCTCAAGCCGGTGGAGGCGGATCGGCTGGCCGTGGCGGTTGAGAGGGTCCGCAAGCGCCTGGCCTCGGATCGCGCGGCCAGCGGACCGGCGGCCGACAAGCGCGAGGAAGGACTGGAGCGTCTGATGCAGATGCTCGTGGATCGGCAGGAGCGCCGCGACCAGCTGGCGGTCAAGGTGGACGATCGATTCATGCTCATCCACACCGACGAGGTGGTCCATATCTCGCTGGAAGACGAGCAGCTGCGAGTGGTAACGAACAGCTTGTCTGGAACGTCCAACTATCGGACACTGGATGAACTGCAGATGCGGTTGGACCCGGCGGTGTTCTGGAGGGTCCATCGGTCGCATCTCGTAAACATCAATAAGATCAAGGAAATCGTCCCCTGGTTCAACCGGAACTTCATTCTGAAGATGAAGGACGGACGGGGCACCGAGATCCCGGTCAGCCGATCCCAGACGCGACGGCTGCGCGAGTATCTGAAGCTATGACGAGCAACGACAATCCGTACGAGACCCCGACGCCGGAGTACCCTGAGCCGCCGCGGCGCGATCCCATCGAGGCCACGCCCGACACGGCCTATGCGGCGCCGCTATCGGCGACAGAGGCGATGGATCCCGCCATCGCCGTCGCGGCCCCGGATGGCCGGCTTGCGCTCGACGGCACATCCCTGTGGCTGAACCGGCTCGGTGAAGAGCTCATCGCCTGGCTGAAAACGCTGGCCTCCGCGGCGGTCTACGCCACGCTCATCGTCACGTTCGGCTTTCATGTCGCGCGCGTCGAGGGCATGAGCATGGCGCCGACGCTGCAGGATCAGGATCGCCTCATCGTCAACAAGTTGGCGTACCGCATCGGCGATCCCAAAATCGGCGACATCGTGATGCTGTATTACCCGCTGCATCCGGAGAAGTCGTTCGTGAAGCGCGTGATCGCGGAAGAAGGCGATCAGGTCCGGATCGTGGACGGCCGGGTGTACCGCAACGATGTGCCGATCGACGACAGCTACGTGCTGCCCGAGTATCGCAGCCACGACGATTGGGGACCACAGGTGGTACCCGAGGGCTACTATTTCGTGCTCGGCGACCACCGGAACAACAGCTCCGACAGCCGGCATTGGGGCTACGTGCCCAAGAAATACATCATCGGCAAGGTGCAACTGCGCTGGTGGCCGCTCTCGCGCGCGCGCATTTTCTAGCGCGACGCGCCGCGAGGGTTGAAGGAGCGCGCAGTTCTGTCCAGCTCCCGCACGCGCCATCGGTCGGTTACACGCGTCCTTGCCGTCGTTCTTGCCGTCAATGTCGCGCTCGCGCTCGCGAAGCTGCTGCTCGGCTACGCGACGGGCGCGGTCAGCATCGTCTCCGACGGCTACCACTCCCTCACCGACACGGCCTCAAACATCATGGGGCTCATCGGTATCCGCGCCGCACGCAAGCCGCCGGACGTCGATCATCCCTACGGACACCGTAAGTACGAAACGCTGGCGTCAGGGGCGATCTTCGTGTTTCTGCTGCTCGCGGTGCTCGAGATCGCCCGCAACGCGGTCAAACACCTCACCGCTCCCGTCAACGCGCAGGCGAGCGGCAAGAGTGTCGCTGTGATGCTGGCGGCGCTCGCCGTCAATATCGCCGTGTTCCGGTTCGAGTCCAAAAGCGGGCGGGCCCTGAACAGCGAACTGCTGATCGCCGACGCGCTGCACACCCGCTCCGACATCGTCGCGACGCTCGGCGTCCTGGTGGCGCTGACCGGCGTCTGGCTCGGATTTCCGCTACTCGATCCGATCGGCGGCTTCGCCATCGCCGTCCTGATCGCGCACACCGGATACGAGATCGCGCGCGACGCGTCGCAGATTCTGTCGGATCGCGTGATGATCGACGAGGACGACATCCGTCATGTGGTGATGAACGTGCCGGGCGTGCTCGGCTGCCACCACATCCGCTCGCGCGGATCGCTCGATCACGTGTTCCTCGACCTGCACGTCTGGCTTCCGGCGGACGCTCCCTTGAAAGACGCGCACCGCGTCTCGCACGTCGTCAAGGATCGGCTGATGCAGACGTATCCGCAAATCGCCGACGCGGTGATCCACATCGAGCCGCCACCGGCCCAGTAGCTGTCAGCGGTCAGTTCCCGATTGCCAGTTCCCAGTTACCGGTTCCCAGTTTCCAGATCCCATCCCAACCTCCAACCTCCAACCTCCAGCCTCCAGCCTCCAGCCTCGCGCGGATACTATATATCTATGATATCGTATGAATATGAAGCAGCCCGTATCGGTCACGCTGGACGAGGACAACATCC
>JBOGIZ010000908.1:0-3921 GCA_050747805.1 Vicinamibacterales bacterium
GGAGTGAGGCCGGGACGGCCTGGGTCCGCTTTGCCCAGATGAGGCCGTCGGACTCCGCAGGGATTGTAGAGTGACGTCTTGGCCCCGAGTCGACGAGCGACAAGATCGCGGACGCGCCGTCCACACCCCCCGCCGCGCCGTCATCGCCTGGCGACGACATTCTTCCGCCAGACCAAGCGGGCCGTCGTCGCGTTCGCGGCCGCTTCCGGCAAGGTGCAGGTCGTCGTCGGCGCCATCGTCCTTGTCGGTGCGTGGGTCACCCTGAACGTCGCCTATCAAGTGATCCGCAAACCGACCGAGCTGTTCTTCCCGGTCGCTGGAACGCTGTCGAAGATGCCGCGCGACACCTGGCGCGACTACGCGCCGCTCTTTCGCGAGTACGCCACGAGGACGATGACGCCGGCGCTCCTGGCGGCGCTCGCGCAGGTTGAGGGATCGGGGAATCCCGTGGCGCACACCTACTGGCGGTGGGAGTGGTCCACGAATCCGCTGAAATGGTATCGGCCAGCCTCGAGCGCCGTCGGCATGTATCAGATCACCGACGGGACGTTTGCCGAAGCCCGGCGCTACTGCGTCCACAACCATGTGGTCACTGAGACCACGCGCTGGTACGACGTCCACGGCTGTTGGTTCAACTGGGCGTACACACGGGTCTTGCCCAGCCATGCGATCGAGATGACCTCGGCGCTGCTCGATCGCGAGGTGGCCGACGTCGTGAGCCGGCGTCGCACGCCGCCGACGGCGCGACAAGTGCAGGATCTCGCCGCGGCGATCCATCTGTGCGGCGAGGGCGGCGGCGAGACGTTCGCGCATCACGGGTTCGTCGCGACCGGCCTCCGCTGCGGCGATCACAGCCTCGCGTCGTACCTCGCCGAGGTGAACGCGATGAAGCGCGAGTTCGCGCGGTTCGAGCACTAAGGGCCCGGTCCGGAATAACTTGATCGTCGTGGCCGCCGATGCATCCCGCCGGGCTTCGTTGCTCGTCGCTTCCATACTCCCGGTATGCGCGCTCCTCGCGCCTCACCGGGCGGGCGCCTCGACACCCACAACGACCAACTTATTCCTGACCGGGCCCTGATGCCGCTGCGCGTCGCCGCCGACTTTCACAGCATGACCGCCCGGCTGGTGGGGCGTGTACAATCAGGCTGATGCGCGGCGAGCTCGTTGAACTATTTCGCCGACGGGCGAACGCCCTGAGCCGTTTCGCCGAATGGGAAGCATCACATCCGGCGACGATGTCGCCTGCCGATGCCGTGTCCGCGATTGGCGCGATTTACGAGCTTCTCCCCGAAGCCTCCCGGCACCGCCCTCTCGATGTCAGGGGCGTGCGCCGCATGCACGAGGCGCTTCGCCGGTTGCGATGACGGTTCTCGATCGGGCTATCCACGCCATTACCCAGCTCCTCGAATCCGAGCACATTGAATACGCGATCGTCGGCGGCATTGCGAACGCGGTCTGGGGCGAACCGCGCGCGACCGTCGACGTCGATGTGACCGTCTCGGTCGACGAGCGAGCCGTGCGCCGCACGGTTCAGGCGATCGCCTCGCGCTTGCGCGCGGCCGTGGCCGATCCAGCCGCGTTCGTGCGGCAAACGCGAGTCTTGCCGGTCGACACCGAGGACGGCGTTCGCATCGACGTGATCTTCGCCTTGATGCCGTTCGAGCTGGAGGCCATTGGCCGGGCTCGAAGTGTTGCCATGGCGGGGCGGCAGGTTCGGGTGGTCACTGCGGAGGATTTGATCCTCATGAAGATCGTGTCGGACCGGCCCCGCGACCTTGCGGACGCCGAGGCGATCGTGCGCCGGCGCCGCAGCGATCTGGATCTGGCGTATATCGAGCCGCTGGTCGGCGAGCTGGCGGCTACGCTCGAACAGGACGACATCCTCGAGCGGTGGAGGCGCTGGACCAGCGCCTAAGGCGACGACATTTGCGCGTCGCCGCCGTTCATCGCGCGACGCGCAAGCCGACCACTCCGGCCGTCGACGACTTTCACAGCATGACCGGCCGGCCGGCCATGTATAAATCGGGCTGATGCGCGGCGTGCCAAAGCTCAGTCGTGCCAGCTCAGCTAAGGTCGCTCACGATCGCGATCGGGTCAGCAGGGCAGCTCGACTATGAACGCGCTGCCGCGCGGGGCGGCATCCTCGACGCGGATCACGCCGCCCTGCGCTTCGACCGCAAGCTTGCAGAAGGCGAGGCCCAGACCCGAAGAGCGATAGCCGGTTGGGGTTCGCAGCGCCGGTGCGTTGTACGGCTCGAAAATCAGCGCCCGCTTGTCCAAGGGCACGCCGGGTCCTTCGTCGCGGACCTCGATGCGCGCCTTGTCGCCGGCGGTCGAGACGGTCACGCGCACGCGGCCTTCGATGCTCGTGTGCTTCATCGCGTTGCTTACAAGATTCTCGAGGATGCGGCGTGTGAGCTCGGCGTCACAGCGGCACACGACCTCGCCCTCGGCGACGACGGAGACGTGTCGCGTCGGTTGGAGAACCCGAAGACCGCCGACGACCGATCTTGCCAGCGCCGACAGGTCTGCGGCGGCGCGGTGAATCGGCATGCGTCCCGCCTCGAAACGGCTGACATCCAGCAGGCTATCGGTCATGCGTCCCAGAGTGGTCGCGCCGTCGATCGCCTCCTCGACGTCCCTGGTGCTATCGCCTCGGATGCCTTCGCGCAGGAGCTCGAGATGGGTGAGCAGGATCTGTATCGGCGATCGCATGTCGTGGACCAGCATCTGCACGGCCTCGGTCCCCAAGCCTCCACCGCGGAGCCGATGGATGGTCTGGACCACGAGCGCGAGCCCGATCGAGAGCATCACGAAGACGAGTGCGCCGAGCGCGGAGCCCGCGCCGCGATGCACCGCGAGCCAATGGAACGCCGTGCCGGTGGTGAGCAGGATCGCACCAAGGGCACACGCAGCCGCCGTCGCGATTCCACCGCGAACGCCGATCAACACGCCCGCCATCACGATGAAGAGCGCATAGAACACGGCGACGGGCGCGTGGATGCCGCCGGTAATCCATGCGCGCTGCGTGACGATCGCCGAGAGGCCGAGCACGAGCATCCAGCTCGCCAGCGCTGGCCGTCCGGCCCGACTCATCGCGTGCAGCAGCGCGATCAGGACGCCGACGGCGGCTATCGTCGTCGCGCGGCGCACCAAGGTCTCGGGCTCGACGATGACGGCGATCGTGAGCATGGACGCGACGACCGCGAAAAACGGCCACGACGCGATCCAGAGCGCGCGCGCGTGGCGGCGCAGATCCGGACTGGGTAGCTCGGGCGCCGCGAACCAGTGCAGCATCGAGTCGGGAGAGTCTTGTCCTGGCGTCATCGCGCTTTGCATATCGGTGTGCCTGTCCTGATGGTGTTCACCCCGAACCTCGAAGAACGGAAAGTCACATTCGAGGCCCGAGGGACACTACGGAGAACTCTTCCCCGGGCTGATCACCTACCAGAATGGCGTCCCCAACAGGTAGACCTAGCAACTGTATGAAGGAGTTGCGGCGCAGCCTGAAGCGCCGCGCGGCCTGACACTGTGGGGCCCGGCTTTGCGCGCTGGCGCGGCCGGGCCCGTTCCGTCCCTACCCTTGCCCCTCCCGGCTTGCCCACATCTGCCCAGGGGCCGCCATTGCCGCCGTGGGCGCGCGCACGAGGCCTCCGCGGGCAGCCGACGCACGGCCGTTCGCCGGATCACACGCACGCGCTCGCTCTTTTCCAACAGGCACAAGGACAAGGACAACCACAAGGACAAGGACAAGACAAGCTAATAGCTAAAGCGTACAGCCGTACAAGCCAAAGCGTACAGCGTACAGGCACAAGGACAAGGACAACGGCAAGCACAAGGACAAGCACAATAACAAGGACAAGGACAAGGACAAGGACAAGGACAAGGACAAGGACAAGGACAAGGACAAGGACAAGGACA
>JBOGIZ010000909.1:0-2011 GCA_050747805.1 Vicinamibacterales bacterium
AACGCTGGTCCGGGAGCGTGAACAGCGCGCGCAGATCACTGGACCGGCAGACGCCGCGCGGCTGCTGCTGCCGGAGTTCGGCGCCAAACCCGTCGAACAGTTCGGGGTCGTTCTGCTCGATACGAAACATCGCGTGCTGAGGACGACGGTGTTATCGGTTGGCACGCTCGACGCGAGCATCGTGCATCCGCGGGATGTGTACCGGGAGGCGGCGCGCGGCGGAGCGGCGGCGGTGATGGTGTTCCACAACCATCCATCCGGTGACCCGCGTCCCAGCCCTGACGATGTGGCGCTCACCCGGCAGTTGATTCGCGCGGGCGAAATGCTCGGGATTACCCTCGTGGATCACATCATTTTGGCGGAGAATCGCTTCTATAGCCTTCGCGCGGAAGGCGATCTCAACTGATTTCACACATGCTCTATCTCGACTGCTTTTCCGGCGCTTCCGGCGACATGATCCTCGGCGCGCTGCTCGATCTCGGACTGCCGCTCGACGCGCTGAAGAGCGCGCTCGGCTCGCTCGCCATCGAGTACGGCGACGTCACGACGGAGCGCGTGCTGCGCGCCGGTGTCACCGCAACAAAGCTGCGCCTGACCGCGAATGAGCCGGGCGCGTCCGGTGGACACGCGCATCACCACCTCAAGCACATCGCGGCCGCGATCCGCCGGTCCGCGCTGAAGCCCGAGAGCCGCGATCGCGCCGTGCAGCTGTTCGAGCGGCTCGCCGAAGCGGAAGCCTCGATTCACAACGTGCCGATCGAGCGCGTGCACCTGCACGAAGTCGGCGCGCTCGATTCGATCATCGACATCGTTGGAGCGGTGTACGGCTTCGAGTGGTTCGGGATCGACGACATCGTGTCGTCGCCGCTGAATGTCGGCGGCGGCACGGTCGAATGTGCGCACGGCACGTTTCCGGTTCCCGCGCCTGCGACCGCGAGACTGCTGGCCGGCGTGCCTATCTACGGCGACGGGACGACGGAAATGGTCACGCCGACCGGCGCGCTGCTCGTGTCAGGCTACGCGCGCGAGTACGGGCCGCTGCCGGCGATGGCGATCGAGAAGATCGGCTACGGTGCCGGCGACCGCGATCCAAAAGAGAAGCCGAACGTGCTACGAATCATGAAGGCGCAGCGCGTCCCGGTCAGCGATTTCGGAACGTCGGCCATCGAACCTCGACCATCGACCATCGGACCTCGGCCATCGGCCATCGACCATTCGCCATCGGCCATCGGTCATCCACAATCGGCTGCCGCGCATCGGCCATCGGACCCCGGATCACGGCCCACGGATCACGTCGTGAAGATGGAATGCGAGATCGACGACATGAATCCGCAGCTGTTCGGGCCGCTGATGGACGGCCTGCTCGCGGGCGGGGCGCTTGATGTGTTCTACATCCCGGTGCAGATGAAGAAAGGACGTCCGGGAACGCTCGTCACGATTCTCGCGCGACCGGCCGATCGTCAGGCGCTGGCCGACATCGTGTTTCGCGAGTCGACGACGATCGGGATCCGGTACGAAGAGATGCGGCGGATGTGCCTCGACCGGTCAACGGAAACCGTCGAGACGCCGTACGGGCCGATTCGTTTCAAGGTCGCCAAGCGCGACGGCCACGAGCTGAACGCCGCGCCCGAGTTCGACGATTGCGCCCGGGCCGCCGCAGATCGCGGCGTGTCGATCAAGGTCGTGCAGTCGGCCGCGATTCATGCACGCCAAGCCGGAACCTGATCCGGCGACGCCCGCTCGAACCTCCAACCTCTAACCTCTAACCTCCAACCTCTAACCTCCAACCCGCCTACTTGATCCGCGCGATCGCTTCGGCGAACAGGCTTCGCACGTCCGCGAGCGTGGTCGACGGATCGTTGTTATAGTCCATCTCCCGGTGGTGATACCGTTTATCTTTCGCGCGCTCGTCGATGATTTGCCGCACGAGTTCCAACGCAGGCCGGCGGTGGTCGAACCCGCCCGTCAACTCGACCGATGCTTTCTCTTCCGCGCAGTAAATGCTCCACGT
>JBOGIZ010000910.1:0-6729 GCA_050747805.1 Vicinamibacterales bacterium
GGCAGCAGATTGAACGACTGAAACACGAAACCGATACGTTGGCAGCGCACGCGCGATCGTTCCTTATCCGAAGACCGCGAGACGTCTTCGCCAGCCAGCTTGTACGTTCCGTCGGTTGGCGTATCGAGGCACCCGATGATATGCAGGAGCGACGACTTGCCAGAGCCTGACGGCCCGCGGACCGTCACGAATTCGCCGGATGCGATCGTGAACGAGACATCCGACAGCGCGAGGACCGGCGTGCCGTCGCCACGCTGGTATCGCTTCGAGACGTGTGCGATCTCAATCACGTCAGCCTTTCGGTGCCGGTGCGGAGGCGAGGATGCGATCAGAAGTCGCCAGTCCGGTCTTGATTTCGACGACGCCGGCCTCGCGAACGCCGACCGACACGACCCGTTTTATCAAGTGACCGGACTGGTCCACGAGCACGAAGCGCTGCTCGCCCTCGCGTTGCAGGGCGGCATTCGGTATCACGAGTGCGCGCCGCTCGGCGGTCTTGACCGAAATATTCGCCGTCATGTCGGGCTTCAACACGTCCGCGGCGGAATCGATGTCGACCATCACTTCGTAGTTCACGACGCCGGACACGATCGTCGCCTTCGGCGCGATCCGCTCGACGCGCCCACGAAACTCCCGCGCGGGATACGCTTCCACGGTAAACGTCACGGGATTGCCTCGCGCGACGTTCGCGATGTCGGTTTCGTCCACCATGGCGATCAACTGCAGCGCCCGGTCGGCGATGATCGTGACGAAGGTGGGCGCGGCAAACGCGGCTGCGACCGTCTCGCCTTCCTGTGTCGACACCGACGCGACAGTCCCTGAGATGGGCGCGCGGATCACCGCGTACGAAAGATCAGTGGCTACGACATCCGCGTCGCGGCGATTCTTTTCGAGCTGCGCGTGAGCGGCTTGAACCGCAAGCGTCGCATCCTCCACCTGTTGCCGCGGCACGACCCCTGCCGCGCCGAGCTGTTGCGCGCGCCGCAGGTCGACATCGGCACGTTCGACCGCTTGCTCGGCGACGGCCACCTGCGCGCGCGCCTGCGCCAATTGAGCCTCCAGCGACCGCGAGTCGATCTCCGCGATGATGTCGTCGCGGCGGATGTGCGACCCCACGGTCACGTTCAGCTTCTTCACGATCCCCGACACTTGAGAGCCCACACGCACTTCGGCGCCCACACGCAGTCGGATCACGCCGGTGGTCGTCACGGTCGCGGCAATCGTGCGAAGCTCCGGTCGCACATACGCCACGGCCTCCTGCGCCGTCTCCCGCGCGGCCAGCCGTCCTCGAACGATGAGCGCGGCGGCGACGGCTGCGGCCGCCAGCGCGACGACAGCAACCGTCCATTTCACTGTTCCTTCTCGAACACCATGATGACGGGAGCGTTGGCGCCGCGCACCGTCTCGAACGTCAGTGTCTTGCCGTCGGGGGACATCGAGCACGTTTCCGTACTGACGGTCTTGGTCCCTGCGACGGCGCCGTCCTTAGTCCACGTCGTGACGAGCTTCGTGCCGACCCATTTCGTCACGGTTTCGTTGCGATCGCCCATCGGTCCTTCGTTCGTCCCCGCTTTGCCGGTGAGGTCGTACCGAAGCTCGCGCGAGCCGTCTTGTCCCTGGAACGAGGTCACATGCCGAATCGTGATCTCGCGCGGCGTCTGCGTGATCGTGACCGTGTCTTTGAGTGCGGTCATCATGCCGATGTTCTGGCTCATGGTGGTATTCAAGATCCACGTGCCGGCGACATTCGGTGCCTGTTGGGCCGAAAGCCGTGCCATCGTCGCGAGAAGGAGAACCAACGGAATCAAACCAGCGCGTCTCATAAGATCCTTTCGACTATTCCTGAGGCACAAAGAGACGCGAGAACAACTGCTCGCCGCGGGAGAGAATCGTGATCGTCGATGTCCAAATCGCGATCAGCACCGCGGCGGCAATCGCGGCGCGGGTGGGTTCCATCGCGACGTGCGCTACTCGATGGACGACGACGAGTGACAGCACGAACATCGCGAACGTGCCGCCGAGCCGAGCTGGCCGGCGCTCGAGCCGCGAGCAGGCATAGCCCAAGAAGACGACGAACGCGGCTGAGCCAAACACTTCAACGCCTTGCGCGAAGAGGAGCGTCGCGCTGAGCCATACCGCGGCATAGGCGCAGACCGCGATGACGGCGCGGCGCCATTGAAACGGCGGCCGGCCGATTTCCCACGCCGTGACGAGGCCGAGGACGACCGCGACTGCCATGATTGCAGTTCGTCCAAAACCGGGCGTCAAGCGGAGCGCTTCGGCCGCCAGCTCGACTCGAAGGTTGACGACCACTTCGATCGCGAGGGCCGCTGCCACGGACATCACCACCGTGGCGGCAACCTTTGCCAGATACCAGAGCACGTACGACCACCGGTACACCTGCCCGAACTCATTACCAATGGTGTCTGCGGGTCCGAATCGCGACAGCGCTTCGTGTTCCGCCGCTTCGATGGGCAGCCCTCTTCGGACGCCATCATCGATCGCATCGAGCAGATGGTCGCGCGCTTCGTTGACGATCCGTGCGCTGACGAGGCCATGCTTGCGCAGCTCACGCTGAAGTCGTCGCAGATAAGGGTCAAATCGTTCGTGTGTCATGCGACTCCCTCCACGACCGCCTGCACGGCCTTCGAGAACTCCATCCATTCGTGGTGACGCTGATTGAGGGCGCGCTGGCCTTTCTTCGTCAAGGCATACACGCGACGGCGCCGGCCATTCACCTCGGACCATCGGCTCGACAGGAGGCCGTCGCGCTCCAAGCGGTGCAGCGCCGGGTACAGGGTGCCTTCCGGCAGATCAAATGCGCCGCCGCTCCGCGCGCGCAGCGCCTCGGCGATAGCGTACCCGTGTGCCGCGCGCGTTTGCACCGCGGCGAGTAGCAGGAGATCAAGATGGCCTTTCAGCGTCTCGGCATTCATACATCGCGATCCTATCCCTCGTGTCACGATGTGTCAACTAACTGTTTCTTGTCCCGGACCTGGGTCTCGTTCCACGCGTCCAGCGCGAGTTTCCCGTATTCCACGCAACGCGGCGAGCTCGCCGATGGCGAAGAACGGCGTTTCACGCGCGGCACACATCCGGTCGTGCTCGATGAGGGCGCGAAGATCGATGTCATCGACGAGCTGGAGGGACGGCACGTCCACTTTCGCGTAGACCTCGGTGGCCCGGAAACTGGTATGCCCGAGGTGATCGCTGATCTCCTTGAGCGTGAAGCCCTCGGCCAACAGGTACGTCGCGCTCGCGTGGCGCAGGCTGTGCGGGCCGTACCGCGACAGCTGCTGGCCTAAGCGTTTTTGCCTGAGCGTCACGAGTACCGAGAGCGCGCCGCCGGTCAGTGGCTCGTACGGCCGCCGCAGCCGCAAGAAGATCTCGCGACGGACGCACCGCGGCCGCACGCGCGTGACGTAGGCGAGAATCGCCTCGCCGACCTCGCGCACGAGCGGATACTGGCCCACCTTGCGTTGCTTCGGGCGCGGCGGGCGAATGATCTCCTGCTCCCAATCGATGTCATCGAGCGTGAGGCCGCGGACCTCAGACGACCGAAAGCCATAGACCGCGAGCAGCAGGAGCATCGCGCGATCGCGCAGCTGACGCGGCGTGTCGCCGCGAGACGCCTCCAAGAGCGCCTGCACTTGGTGCCACGACGGCCCTTGGGGCAGCCGCTCGTGGGTGTACAAGCGCGGTGCATCGATTTGCTCGGCCAATGCCGCGCGACACCACCCGCGCGCGGCGGCATGTCGAAAGAAATTCCTCAGGTGATGGACGTGCTGCGCGATCGTCGCGCGCGACCAGCGCGTGTGGCTGGCCAGATAGGCCGTGATGTCCTCGGCGGACACCTCAGGCCACGAGGGGCGACGCGGGCCCAGCCATGTGAGAAACGGGCGGAGCGTCCGCTCGTGATTGACGAGCGTATGGGCGGCGAAGCCGCGCTCGTCACGCAACGCCCGCAGGAGATCGTCGCGCGCGTGCTCGGCGGTGATGATCTCGCCGGGCGGCACGGCGGCAGCGCCGACGAGATGCGATTCGCGATCAAACACCTTCCACTTGAGTCGAGAGGGACGGTAGAACATGGGACCTCCAATCAGGGAGATCCCGAGTATGGGCGCTGGTTATGTGCGGTCGGTCATCGACATCCCCGCGTCGAAGCACTGACCGTCCCGGCAGACCGCACATAACCGCGACCCGTACATAAGTGCGCGTACTCGTGCACGAGCACGCTGAATTCGTAGCGGGCGCCAGACCGTTCAGGATCTGAATCCGTCCGCCGCTGGACGTGCCGTGCGCGCCGCCCAAGTCGTCCACGTGCGCGACCGTGATGCCCTGCGCCGTGATCGTCGCTTCGAGCGCACGCGTCCGGATGCCGGGATCGCCCGCGGCCTGTGCCGCTTCGGGCAACGGCTCACCGTCGGTTTGCGCGACATCTTATCTCGGGATTCCGCGATCCGATCACGGCAAGGCCACCGTGCTCGCAGATCGCGGACACTTACATGACCCACACTCGAGGTGCCCACGGCGGCGCGCAGGATGCCGCGTCTGACCAGGAAAACGTTGGGCCGCTGTCGGCGCCGGAAGTCTCCGGTAGGGCCTACGCCGTTGATCACGACCAATCGAGGACGCCTTCGGCGCAGAACAGACCCTTGGCGTCGCCGATCGGTATCCGTCCGACTGGCGGCCCCAAAGACGGATCACGCCAAGACAACGACGGCAGTCAGTCCTATAGCAATGATTGCGTCGAATACCATCGGCACGGGAAACGCGAAGTAACGCACCAGCATCAGACAATGCGCGACGTTCGCGACTGCGAACAGTGCGGCGATCGATCGCACGAGCGTGGCGTTTCCCTGCGTCGCAGCGGCGAGTTGCCAGAACAGCAGCGCTTCGATCAGACAGACGAACGCGGCCTCTAGGCCATAGCCAAAGTACATGTCCCAGTACGTGCGAGGCGCCATCGCGAATGTGAATGCGTGTGACCGCATCGCCTCGACGACCGCGATCTCGTCGGGTCCATGTGTCGGTCGCGCCCGCACGAACATGGTTCCATGTCCAATGAACTGGAGCAGCGCCACAACGGCAACGACTCGCAACAGGAACTGAGCTGTCATTATTGCAGCTCTGATTTAGGCGGCCGTCACGGCGAAGGGATTCTCGTCCGCGCTCCGCCCATACACGACAGGCACCGGGACGCCGAGCAGCCGCAAGTAGACGACGAGTTCGCCGCGATGGTGATACCAATGGTTCAGACCCATGGTGCGGACGAGCGTGGTTCGCGACCACGTGGCGATCTCGCGACCGCTGAATGCAAGTCGCCATGGCGCATTAGCCGCCTCGTCGTCCATGTGCGCCAGGACGTCCCGCAACGACGCGATGGCGCCGTCGAATGTCTCCAACAGTGCCGCAGAGCTGGCGGCGGCGGGATAGGATCCCGGTGCGGTCGCGACGTCGAAGCCGTCGGTCTGCGCCAAACGCGCCACGTTCCCGGGTATCGACGCGACGTGCAAACCCAGCTGCGCGACGGTCATCGATCGCGGGTGCGGTCGCCACTCGAATTGATCGACGGGGAGGCGTTCCAGGACGCGACGCGACGCCGGAACTTCGCGGTCCAGTTCCTGCAGCAGGGCCTCAGCAATGATTCGCATTGACGACCTCCAAGTCGTATGACTTGCAATACGCAAGTGACAGCGTCTGGATCCTATGTCAGTCACTTGCACAATGCAAGTTAATGCGTACACTGTCGGTATGGTCATCAAGTCGATGAGGCGCCCCCGGGCTGGCTCGCTCCGTTCACCGTGTCCGATCGCCGGTGCCCTCGATCTGGTCGGTGATCGGTGGACGCTGTTGGTGATTCGCGATCTGCTGCTGTACGACAAGCGTCGTTTCGCGGAATTCCAGTCCTCGCCGGAGCGGATTGCGAGCAACATCCTCGCCGATCGGCTTGAGCGGCTGGAACGCTGCGGGCTGGTCCAACGGCGACCGTATGCGGATCACCCGCGGCGGGAAGAGTATCATCCGACCGCACGAGCACGGGACCTCGCACCTGTTCTTCGAGAATTGATTCGCTGGGGCCAACGACACGTGCCCGGCACCGCAACACACCCGCCTGCCGGAGTGTCTGAGCGGGCGCACCGGTTAATGCATCCGTTGTAGGCTTGCCTCTCGGGTTCTGATCGTCGAGGGCCAGGTCGACTGTTCAGCTCGCATTCAGATAAGAGACTGCCAGCAGGCCGTCTTGACCGTTTCAGCGGCAGCGAGAAGTCGCGATGTGTCGAGAACCGGAGTTTGGGCCGCCAAGCCGGTGGCGCTCCGGGCGAAAGGGGGCGTTGCCGCCCGGATGGCGCCGTGACCAATTACCCGGTGGAGGCCGGCTGCAGGCCGTTGATGAAGTCCGCCGCGCGCTGTGCGTGGCTGGCGGCGGCGAAGATCGCGCGGTTGTCGGTCTTGAGGACGTCCAGCCAGTTGGCGATGTAGGCGGCGTGGTCCTCACGCGGCTCAAGCGTCAGATCCAGATCGGCACAGAGGAATGCGGCGCCGAGTTCGGCCACGAGTTCTTCGATCGCGTAGCCTTCAGAGCCGAAACGCGTCGTGCCAAAGTCGCGCGCCAAGCGCGATTCGTGCGCGGTCCAGTGCGTCGTCTCGTGCGCGAGGGTGGCGTAGTAGCTCTCGGCGTCGCGGAACGTCTCGAAGAGCGGCAGCACGATGCTGTCGGTCGAAGGC
>JBOGIZ010000911.1:0-5752 GCA_050747805.1 Vicinamibacterales bacterium
TCCATCAGCAGCGACGAGCGCATCGTCCCTGGGATCTTGTCGACGTAGGGAACGATGCGATCGACGACGTCGGGTGCGACGGCGACGCCCTCGGCGCGCGCGACGGCTTCGATCTCGCGGCAGCCCGCGAGGAAGTGCGCGCGTGCGAACGGATCCGACCAGATCGGACCGATCGGGAGCCGCGCCGCTCCGGTGAATCCGGCCATCGCGGCCAGAAACACGAACTTCTCCCAGATCGGCACGCGTCCGTCTGCGGCTGCGTCAACTTCGATATCGGCGGCGGCGAACCCGTCGCGAAGGCGCGCAACGCGATCGCTCACGCGCGGCAATACGCCAAACACTTCACCAAACTGAATGCGCCGATGCGTGCCCGTCTGCACGATGACGCCGGGAGCTTCGAGAGCCGTCGCGATGTAGGTCGCCCCGCCGAGCGTGCGCGCCTCGCCGGCGACTGCGGCGACTTCGGCCGCACTGTCCACGCCGTTCTGAACCGTCAGAACGATAGTATCCGCGCCGAGCAGCGGCCGCAGCATGGGCAGCGCCGTCGTATTGTCATATGTCTTTACGGCGACGAGCACGAACTCGACCGGGCCGATGCGCGCCGTGTCTTCCTCGGCGTGCACACCGATCGTGAAGTCGCCGAGCGCGGGACTTCTGATCGACAGGCCGTGCTCGCGCATCGCCGCAAGGTGCGTTCCCCGTGCGACAAACGCGACTTCATGACCGGCGCGGGCCAGCCGGGCGCCGAAGTACCCTCCGACCGCTCCCGAACCAAGAATCGCCACTTTCATCACGGATACCGTTGCTTTTGATTCGCCTGAACGGCGGGACCGCCGCCGGGTGGGACGGCAGGAACCACCCCGGGGGCGCCCCGTGTGGCGACTCTAACACGCGTGCTAGAATGCCGCTTCCGCCGCCCCGCGCTGCGGGATACTGAGGGTCAATGGCCGCGCGCCTTACCACCTACGTCGTCGTGGCGATCGTCGCGGCGACCCTCATCGCCGGCCTCATTGCCGGAGCCGCGCGCGACGACAACAGCGGGCCGGTCGATCTCATCATTCATCACGCCCGCGTGTACGACGCGGGTTCGCCGCCGAAATTCGCAGACGCGATCGCGATTCGCGGCAACAAGATTCTGCGTGTCGGCGCCGAGCGCGAGATCATGCGCTACCGACGGCCGCAGACGACCGTCATTGATGCCGGCGGCGCGGCGGTCCTCCCCGGGTTCAACGATGCGCACGCCTCGTTCATCGCGGGCGGTCTGGCGCGCGGCGATGTTCACCTGTTCGGCGCCACGTCGCTCGATGACATACGCCAACGGATCGTCGACTGGAATAGCGAGCATCCTGACGCTGCATGGATCACGGGCGGCGGATGGTCGGACGACATGCTGTCGGCGCCGCCGACCCACGCGCAGCTCGACGCGGCAGTCGCCGAGAAGCCGATCGCGCTCAGGTCGCAGGACGGCCGTGCATTCTGGGTGAACGGCAAGGCGCTCGATGCCGCCGGCATCTCGCGGCGGACGCCTGATCCCCCGGGCGGCACCATCGTCCGCGATCGCCGCGGCGCTCCCACCGGCCTGGTGAAGGACGCCGCGATGGCGCTCATCGAACGCAGTCTGCCCCCCGCTGAACCTGGGGCACGTGCGCGTGCGCTGACGGCGGCCATCGCAGACGCATGGCGGCACGGCATCACAAGCGTCCAGGATCTCGGAGCCGCCTCAGGCGACCTCGCGCTGTACGATGCGGCGCGGCGTGAAGGCACACTTGGCGTCCGCGTGTACGCAGCATCGCACGCATCAACCGGCTCTGTCGCGTCGCTCGACGACCTCGCCCGGCGCTATCCAGACGACCCGCTTCTGAAGGCAGGACTCGCGACGATGTCGATCGACGACCCGATCGACAGACCGTCTGCCGCGAGCCTGGGGAGTCTCGTCGCCGCGCTCAACGCGAGCGGACACCAGGTCGCGATCGAGGCGTCTGACGAAGAGGCGATCGGGGTTGCGCTCGACGCGTACGACGCCGCCGCGCGCCAATCAGGAACGGAGACGGCGCCGCGCAACCGCGTCGACAACGTCGAAGCGGCCGCACCCGACGACGTTCAGCGCATCCAGGCGCTTGGGTTGATCGCTTCGACGCTGCCCCTCCGCAACGCGCTGCTCGACGGCTCGCTGCTCTCCGTGTTCGGGTCGGTGCGGGCCCATGTCGCGTTCGGTTCCGATTGGCCGAACCTGCCGCTCGATCCCCTCGGCTCGATTGCCGCTGCCGTCGCGCAAGCGTCCGACGATTCCGCGCCGGCCGATCCTGCCAAAGCGCGTCTCACGATCGAATCGGCGATCAACGCCTGGACGTCCGGCTCCGCGTGGGCGTCGTTCGACGAGCGGCGCAAGGGAACGATCAAGCCCGGCATGCTCGCGGATCTCGTCGTGTTGACGAGCGACATCTTCAAGAATCCATCGCAGTCCGCGTCCGCCGCGGTGGCGATGACCATCTTCGACGGGAAAGTGGTGTACCGGGCGAAGTAGAAATTGGTGAGTTGGCGAACCTGACTCACCAACTCGCCAATTCACCAATTCAATTCACCAATTCACCAATTCTCACCGCGCCGCCTCGTACGCGCGGTACACCGTTCCGCCTTTCATCACGAATCGCACCTGCCGGATGGCCGAGATGTTTCGCGTGGGATCACCGTCCACGGCGACGAGATCGGCGAGTTTGCCTGTCTTCACTTCTCCCACGTTCATCTTCAGCACGCCCGCCGCGATGGACGTCGCGCTGCGGAGCGCGTCGATCGCCGGCATGCCATAGCTCACCTCGATCTCGAGCTCGCGGGCGTTGTCGCCGTGCGTGTAGACGCCGACGTCGCTGCCGTTGATGATCGTGACGCCCGCGTCGAGCGCCGCCTTGAAGCTCGCGCGCTTTCGCTGGATCGACGGCGGATCTGGATCCACGCCCTTCTTCCACCCGCCGTACTGCGCGATTGCGTCGCGCGCGGCGAGCGTCGGGCAGAGCGCGGTGCCGTGCTCCGTCATCATCTTGAAGATCTCCGGCGTCCCCTCGTCACCATGCTCGATCGTCTTCACCCCGGCCAGGATCGCGCGCCGGATGCCTTCGGGGGTTGTCGCGTGAACGGCCACTTGACGGCCGCTGCTGTCCGCCGTCTCGACCGCCATCCGCAGCTCGTCGATCGAGAACGTCGGCGCCGCCTCCCCACGCGGACCCCACCGATAGTCGCCGTACAGCTTCACCCAGTCGGCTCCGCGGCCGATCTGATCCCGGACGACGCGAATGATCGAGTCGCCGTCGGCTTCTTCACCGCCAAGCGGAACGCGCCACTCGGGCGCAAAGCCTTTCGGGCCGTAGCTTCCCGTCGCAACGATCGCGCGCGTGACGACGAGCATCCGCTGGCCCGGAATGATCCCGTGCTCGATTGCCTGCTTGAGCTCGACGTCGGAATAGCCCGCGCCCTCCGTACCGAGATCGCGCACGGTCGTGAACCCGGCCATCAAAGTGCTTCGCAGGTGGTTCGTCGCCCGCGCGATGCGAACCCCGAGACCCTCGTACACCACCTGATCGTTCCATGACGTTTCGTTGTACGGGTGCAGGAGCATGTGCGAGTGCGACTCGATGAGGCCGGGCATGACGGTCGTGCCCGGCATGTCGATCACCGTCGCGCCCGCGGTGTCCACGCCGGCGGCGGGGCCCGCGGCTTCGATACGGTCGCCGTGGACGCGCACGGCCCAGCCCTCGTGCATCGCCGTGCCGTCGAACACGCGTGCAGGCCGAATCGCGGTGATGACGTTCGCGTTCAGCGACGGTCCTCGCCGCGTCCGCGGGCGGTCAATATGAGCGGCATCATGAGAGTGAGAAACGGCACCACACGATTCACAGAACGCCTCAGTACTTGAGAACGGTCTCGACGACGAAATGAGCTGCCGGCGCCGATGGATCGCCTTCCGGCCGCAGCAGCACGAGCTCGCCCGGCTGTCCGGGCGCAATCGTAACCGGCGAGGGCGCTTTCGACCACTCTGGCAGTTGCACGTCCTGTCCGGCGTGAAGGTCCGCATTCCAGAGGGGGGCCGCGACGAGTCCGGTCGCATCGATCGTGCGAAGCGCGCCGTCGGTGCGCAGATCGCCAAGATCGCTGATCTTCGCGTCGAGCTCGATTTGACGCGCGCCGTTCACAACGCGCACCCGGCGCACGGCGGAGATGCCGATGTCGGCCGTAAACGGGGGGACGCCGGTGCCGGTCAGGACTGTCGCGTCGTTGACGAGCACGTAGAGTTCCCTGTTCGGTTGATTTCTTGGCAGCGAGTCATAGCGATCCGGATCGGCGTGCTCGACGCTCCCGGTCGCGAGCGCGTCGAGCGCGGACATGATGCCAATGAAATTGAGCCGCACGGTCGGCGGATCGGGCTCTGGCGATTGGTACGGACCGGTTTCGATCAGGACAACCGGCGTACCCCAGAGCGTGAGGTTGTCGCCGAAGGCGCGGACTTCGAAGTCTTCGTCGTAGCGGCCAATCTGTCCTGGGATGAACGGCTCCAGCGCCTCGCGGATCACGGCGCACAGCTTCTTGGTGATCAGCTGGCGAGTGGGATCAACGGCATGCGCCTTGTCGTACGCGACGGCGAGAAGCGAGATCGTCGCCGGCTTCGGCGGATCGCCGACCGACGTGCCCCAGTTCTCGTTGTGCAGGTTGAAGCCGAGCTGCGGCTTCAATCGATCGCGAAGCGCTTTGAGCACCGCGCCTTCCGGCGTCTGCAGGCGCAGCGCGTCGCGGTTGATGTCGATCCCCTGTGCGTTGCGCCGCTGATAGCGTTCGGCGCCGTCGGGATTCAGCATCGGCACGATGTAGAGCGTGAGCGACGAGAGTAACTGCTGGACTGATGCATCTGCGGCGTGGCGATGCAGGTACTCGAGCACGTCGAACAGCGCCGCCGTTGCCGTGGGCTCGTCGCCGTGCATCTGCGACCACAGCAGCACGCCGAAGGGCCCGTGGCCGACAGTAATCATGTCGATCGAGCGCCCTTCGAGCGACTGGCCGACGCGCTCGAAGTGGAACAGCGATGGATCTTGTGCGCCGGCGGCGCGCATGCGTCGCTCGACTTCGTCGTGATCGAGCAGCGGCGGGAGCGGCGGCGACACGTGCTCGGCGTCCCAGATCGACGCGAGCGCCTGCGGCGTGGGCGACGTCACGGGCGTCTGGCGTGCCGCCGCAATGAGACCGAGCGCCGAGCACAGAAGCGCACTGACAACGGCGAGCGAACGGGACACGCGGCGCATGCGCGTCATTATCTGCGAGAATGACGCGCGAATGAGCGGGCTGTTTCCGTCGCAGGGTCCGTCGGCGTTCGACGCGATCGCGTCGCTCGCGGCCGCAATCTTGTACCTGGCGGTCGGTCTCGCGGCGATCCTCTACGCGCCGCGCGACAGCCGGGCGCGCGTCTTCTTCGTCACCGCGGTGACGAGCGTCGCGCCCTACACGGCAACAACGTATGCGTGGATGTGGGGAGGGACCGCGGCGCTCGCGCGCCCGGTCGTCGCGGCGGTTGCCCTGTCGCTCGTGATCGGTAGTCTCGCGCTGCTCCATCTCATGCAGATCTTCCCGTGGCGGCGTCCGTGGATTCGATCGCACGTGCTCTGGCTCACGGCCGGGTACCTGATACTCCCGATCGTCGCGGCCGTCGTCGTCTGGAAGGGCCCGGGCCTTGAGGAACTCGCGTCGCCGGATGCGAGCGTCGCCTTCGCGT
>JBOGIZ010000912.1:0-1803 GCA_050747805.1 Vicinamibacterales bacterium
CACTGCCAGAGCAGTTCCGTGCTGCGATAGCGGCAGTGGACGCAGACGTGCGGGTCGAGGTAGAAGATCGCGTCGCGCGTGAGATCGATGTAGCGCGAGACAAGATCCGCCGGCAGGTGGAGCGCCGACAGCGTGTGCCAGATGGCCTGGTGCAGCGCGAGCGAATGCGGGTTCTGGACGAGCGCCTCGAAGAGCAGATCGAGCGCGTCGGCGTCGCGGCCATCCCCGCTCAGGTGCCGCGCGAGCGCGAGCCGTGCGCGCCAGTCCTGCTGCGAGCCCGCGATCAGCCGCTGGCAGAGCGCCGGAAACCGCTCCGGCGCGCCGATCTTCGGATACGCCCCTTCGAGACGCGAGAACGCCAGATACGCGCGCTCGGGCGATGATTCGATCAGCCCTTCCCAGACCGCAATCGCGTCCGCTGTGCGTGTTTCGTAGAAGCGGACGTCGCCGAGACTCAGATGCGCCGGCACGTTCGTCGAATCGAGTTCGATCGCCGCTTCGAATCGCCGCGCGGCCTCCTTGTAGTCCATCGCCCGCAGCGCGGCCTGCCCGAATTCGTTTTCGAGGAAGGCGAGAATCTCGTTGTGGCGCGGCGCTTCCACGGCGCCGTCGGTGAGGGCCGCCAGCTTCTGCCGGGTCGCGTAGGCTTCGGGCCACTGATGCTGATCTTCGTAGAGCTTTTCCAGGTTTGAGAGTGCGTAGCGGTTCTCCGGATCGAGCCGCAGGACCTCGCTGAACGCCTCGATGGCCCGATCGACGAAGCCGCCGCCGCGATAGTCGAGTCCGAGACAGAGCAGCACGTTGGCGTGCTCGAGCCGGCGGAGGTTCGGCCGCTGCAGCAGCGACTGATGTTCCTGGATTGCCCGGCCGACCTGGCCTTTTTCGCGGAACAGATTTCCAAGAATCAGATGGATTTCAAGCGGATCGCCAGCCGACTGCGCCGCCTTCGTCAGCTCGCCGATCGCCTGATCGATCTGATTCGCCACCAGGAAATTGAGGCCGAGCATGTAGTGCGGCGACTCGCGTGCGCGGCGTCGGTCGATCCAAACGCCGTCCTGCAGCTTGTAGCGCTCCCACGCTTTGCCGATCGCCAGTCCGGCGAGGAGCGCGACGAGGCCGACGAGCAACACGCCAGGCGCGGCCATCAAGGTCGGAGGTAATCGCCGACGGCCGCGTCCCACTCGCCTCTGGCGCGCAGCACGTGCTCGATGAATTCCCGTACGGCGCCGCGTCCGCCCGCGGCCTGGCTCACCCAGTGGGCGGCCCGGCGGACCTCCGGCGCGGCGTCGGCGGGCGCGGCGGCGAACGCCGTGCGGCGCATCACCGGCAGATCCTGCAGGTCGTCGCCCATGTAGCCGACCTGCGACGGCTCCAGTAGGGTGTCGCGCAGGATCTGCTCGAACCCGAGCAGCTTGTTGCCGGCTCCCTGGATGACGATCTCGATGCCGAGCTGCATCGCCCGTACTGACGTCGCATCCGCGGAGCGCGCGGACAGGAGTCCGATCGTGAGACCCGAACGGCGCGCCCACACCATCGCGGCGCCGTCGCGGATGTTGAACTGTTTCGATTCGGTGCCGTCGGCGTTGACGATGATCGACCCGTCCGTCAAGACGCCATCCACGTCGAACAGCAGCAGACGGAGGGCCGTAAGATCGGGAGTCGACATCGATCAGAACATGTCGGTCCGCCAGAGGTCGTGCAGGTGCACGACGCCCTCCACGGCGCGATCGCCGTCGACGACCACGACGGACGTGATCTTGTGCGCTTCCATCATGCGCAGCGCTTCCACGGCCAGCATGTTCC
>JBOGIZ010000913.1:0-12071 GCA_050747805.1 Vicinamibacterales bacterium
GCGAGGCTCTGTCCCATCATGTAGTACGTCGCCTCGTCGCTCTGGAACCCGTAGGCGGCCCGTGGGAAATCGACCGTGAGCGCAAGCATGCCGTACACGCAGAGCAGCACGCCCGCGAGAATCAGGCCCGGTCGAGCGGACATCCGGACCGCATCCAGGTCCTCGAGCCTCGCGGGTTCGGTCACGCGCTCGCCCCGGTCGTCAGGAACGATAGATCCGCGTGGAGCACGCCCTGCCGATCGGTCGATCGCGAAACGCGGTGCAGCAGTTCGTACAGCTGTTCCATTTTTCTGACGAAGACCGCGATGTCGTACTGGCGTCCGGTCGCCGCCGCGCCGGCGGACAAGCGCGCGCGCTCGGCCGGGTTGTCGGCGAGCGAGACGATCGCGTCAGCCAGGGCGGACGCGTTGCGCTTCGGAACGATGATCGCGTCGCGTCCGTTCGTGAGCACGTCCAGCAAGCCGTCGGCGTCGGTCGCGACGATCGCCTTCCCCATCGCGAGGGCCTCGAATACGGTCAGAGGCGTGCCTTCCCAGAGTGACGGGAACACGCTGACGTCGAACGCGGAGACCACGCGCGCCACGTCGCGCGCGAAGCCGCCGAAGACGAAGCGATCGCCGAGATTTGTCGCGCGCGCCTGCGCCTCGAGATCTTCCCGCAGCGGACCTTCACCAAAAAGATAGAAACGCGCCTGCGGACGGCGATCCAGCACGGCTCGCGCGGCCTCGACGAGATACGCATTGCCTTTGGAGTCGTGCAGCCGCGTCACCGTGCCGGCAATGAAGTCGTCTGGCGCGGCGCCAAGCTCGCGTCGAGCCGCCGCGATCTCGTCAACGTTTCGTGCGCGGCTGAATTCCTCCAGCGGCACGCCGAGATAGACGACCTTCACACGCTCGGCAGGCACCCGGCGGGCGGTGATGACGAACTCTGCCGTGCTCTTCGACACGGCGATCGCGATATCGGTCGAGCCGGCGAGCAGCCCGTCCGCGATCTTCTGGAACCATGGCGTATCGGTCAGGTTGGCGTGCTCGTGCAGGATCGTGGGAATCCGGCGCATCCTACCGGCGAGGCGCCCGAAGGTCGTCGCGCCGTAGCCATGGAGATGCAGTATGTCGATCTGTTTGCGGTCGATCACCTTCAAGAGCGCCGTCAGCGTCGCCGGATCGAATTTCGACCTCTGAAGGTAGGTGAGGTCGATGCCAAGCGCGTCGAGCGTTTCTTCCGAGAGATCCTTCTTGCGCAAACTCACGAGCGACACGTTGATCCGCGAACGATCGAAGCGGGGAATCATCCACCCGAACAAACGCTTGACACCGTGCATGCGCGATCCCTCCCACCCGAGATGATCGCAGACGTGCAGCACGTTCAGGGGTCGGGCCGGGCCCGTGGTCGTCATGAGCGTTCGACCGCGGCCTCGCGCTGGCCGACGATGCGCGCCGGAACGCCGACGGCGATTGCGCCCGCCGGGACGGCCTCGCGCACGACGGCGCCCGCGCCCACGATCGCGCGATCCCCAATCGTGACGCCGTCCAGCACCTTCGTGCCGGCCCCAAGCCACGCACCCGCACCGATGGCGACGCCCGCCGATCGCCGCGCTTGATGGAGCACGGCAGCCGAGGGATCGCTGAGGTCGTGGTCGCCGCCGATCACATAGCAGTACGCGGCCAGCAGCGTGTCACGGCCGATGGTCACGACGCTCGCCGAGAAGATCTCGCAGTTGAAGCCGATGTTGGCGCCATCGGCGATCGCGATGCTCCCGTTCTTGCACGACAGAATCGTGTTCCGGCCGATGAAGACGCCGCTGCCGATGACGATCCCGGCGTTGCCCTCCCCTTTCGCATCGATCAGGCAGTTGTCGTCGACGACCACGTCGTCCCCAATCTGAATTTTGTGGGGATGCCTCAAGACGACGTTCTGTCCGAAGATCACGTTCGAACCGCAGCGGCCGAGCAGCGACGGATAGAGCGTCCTGCGAAGCGTCAGCCCGAGCGCGCCGGGAACGTTCTGAGAAACGAGCTGCACGCACTCGTATTTGAGCAGCGCTCCCCAGCCCGGGCGTCCCACCACGAACTCGGCATACTTCGCACGCGCCGATCGCCGCGCGAAGAGCTGATCCTGCGCCTTGGGAATGTCGGGCATCGGTTGACGAACTATATGATAAGGCCCTTCGGCATGCGTCCCCAGACGGTGAGCGCTTCGACACACGCCCGCAACGGCCGTCGGCTGGCCGCGTCCGCGATCGCGCTCCTTGTCATTCTGCGTTCGCTGGTCTTCGTCTGCTGGCCGCAGGCGCACTTCGACTCCGACCAGGCCGTCACGGGCTTGATGGCGAAACACCTCAGCGAACTGCGTGCATTCCCGGTGTTCTGGTACGGCCAGAAGTACATGCTCGGCGTGGAGGCGTGGCTTGCGGCGCCGCTGATGCGGCTGTTTGGTCCGACGGTGTTTGCCCTGAAGCTGCCGCTGCTCGCCATGAACGTCGCGATCGCCCTGCTGCTGTTTGCGACCTTCGCGACGGAGGTCGGCCTCTCTCCGGTGCGCGCGGCGTTTGCCACGCTCTTTTTCGCCGCCGCTGCGCCGATCACCGCCGCGGAGCTCGTGACCGCGAATGGCGGGAACGTCGAACCGTTGCTCTACGTGCTCCTCCTGTGGACGCTCCGCCGACGGCCCGTGTGGATGGGTCTCGTGCTCGGGATCGGGTTTCTCAATCGCGAGTTCACGATCTACGGTCTTCTCGCGCTCCTCGCGCTCGATCTGCTGCGCCGGCGGCTCTTTTCCGGCGCCGTGCTCACGCGTTACGCCGCGGCGATCGCAACCGCTGCCGCTGTCTGGCTGCTCGTGCTGGTGCTGCGCGGATTCTCGTCGGCCGCAGGACCCGGCACATCGATCGCCGATCTCTACACCGGACTCCCGTCGAATGACCTGGTCGAGTTTTTCGGCCGGTTGTGCCTCGACGGCCGGGCGATGATCGCCGGCGTGGGAGTGCTCTTCACCGACCACTGGCCGGATCTCTTCGGCGTGCAGCCGCGTCCCCTCGTCGATTTCGGCATCGAAAGCCCACTGTCACAAGGCATCCGCGGCGGGGCGCTGCTGATCGACGCGATCCTCGCGCTGGCCGCCGTCCGGCTCGTCGTGCTCGTCGCCCGTACGCGCCGGTGGCGCGACGCGATCGACTTCTGCGCCTATCTGGTCCTCGCGGCGCTGTTCTCGGTCGCCGGCTACATCGCCGGCCGGTGCGGCCAGATCGATTTCTTCACGATGCGATACGAACTGCTGTCGCTCGTCGGGGCTGCCGGGCTCGCGGCGTGGTATCTGGCAACGGAAACTTCGAAGCCGTGGCTCGCCGGATGGGCGCTGCTCTGCTCAGCCGTGTTCGCGCTGGCGTGTGTCGAACAGGGCCGCCTTCTTTACGAGTATGCGACGCACCCGCCGATCGCGGCCAAGCAGGATCTGATTCGCGCGCTCGATGCGCACGGCATCCGCTATGGCTACGCCGATTTCTGGACCGCGTACTACGTCGACTTTCTTACGCGCGAGCGGATCGTCCTCGCCCCGCGCGACGTCGTCAAGATTCGCCTCTATAACGCCGAAGTTGATGCGCATCCCGCCGAGGCGGTGACTATCTCGCGGCGCGCGTGTCCGGGCGGCACTCAGCTCACGCCGGCGTTCTGGGCCTGCCGTCCCTGATCCAAAGAGAACGTCCAGAGTTCGGGACCTGACCGCCGTCAGATCCAGGCGTGCGCGCGATACCACTCGAGCGTTCGGCGGATGCCTTCACGTACCCCGACCTGCGGCGCGAACCCGAGCTCCTTGCGCGCGCGAGAGATGTCGAAGGCCCGGCTCTTGGTAAAGAAATCCACGCGGCGGCGATAGAGCGGCGGCGCGACCCCGAACGGACGACAGACCAGTTCGCACGCGGCGCCGGCGCACCAGAACGGCCAGACGGGCAAGCGGATTCCGGGCGGCCGAACGCCGGCCTCCTCCGCGATCATCCTCACCAGATCGTTCAGCGTCGTCACTTCGCCGCCGGCGAGGATGTACGTGCGGCCCGCGGCGGCGGGCACTTCGCCGCACAGCCGGAATCCTTCGACCAGATCGTCGATGTACGTCAGGTGATAGAAGATGCGGCCGCCGCCCAGGATGACAAAACGGCGACGGGCCACCCCGCCGAACAGCTTCAACAGGCGTCGGTCGCCAGGACCGTAGATCCCGCTCGGCCGCGCGATGACCAGTTCGACGCCTGTTCGCGCGGCGGCGTCGCGCGCGACGCGCTCCCCTTCCACTTTCGAGATCTGATAGGTGTCGCCCGGACGAATCGGCGCGTTTTCGTCCGCCGGCGGATGTTCGACGTCACCGTGCACGCCCACGGTGCTGCAGTGGACGACGCGCTTCACGCCGGCCCGAGCGGCGCCCTCGACGATCGCGCCGACCGCGCCAGCGTTGACCTGGCGATAGGCGCTGTGCGGCAGTCCGGCTTCCCGATAGAGCGCGGCGATGTGATAGACGACGTCGATTCCCGAGAACGCGGAATCAAACGCCGCCGGCGTGCGCAGATCGCCGATCGCGATATCGATGCCGTGCGAGCGCAGATCGCCGGCGCGCCCGGGATCGCGCACGAGCGCCCGGACGTCGTGGCCCCGGGCCCGCAGGCGCCGTGCGAGATGGCCGCCCGTGAACCCGGTCGCCCCTGTGACTAGAACGCGCAACGCTCCGCCACGATCGTGACAGGCGAGCCGAACAGGCGCAGCATGCCGGCGCGCGCGAGGGCGCCTTCGAGCACCCGCGTGAACCGCTCCGAATTGACGCGCTTGTGAAACGCGATCGGCAGCACGAACAGCCGACGTTCGCCTGCCACGCGAAAGCCCTGTGCCGCGAGCGCCCGCCGCACCGCGCGCGGCGACATCACGCGATACGCCTCGACGCGCGGGGTGAGCCAGGAGGCCACGCGTCTCGTCCAGGATTGAAGTGCCGCGAAGCTGCGGCTCGATGGATAGTCGATCACGACGCGGCGGTCCGCGACCCGGCAGAGCTCCGCGCACGAGCGGCGCCAGTCTGGCGTGTGCATCAGGACGCGCAAGCATACGACCGCGTCAAAGCTCCTGTCGGCGAACTGAAGACGATGCGCATCGCCGCGCGCGAACTCGATCGAGACGCCGGCTTGGTGCGCGCGCCGCGCCGCAACCTCGATCATCTCCGCCGACGCATCCACGCCCGTCACGCGAGCCCCGCGGCGCGCCAGCGCGATCGCCGCGCGGCCGGTTCCGGTACCGACGTCGAGGACGCGCTGTCCCTCAACCGGCGCCAGGAACTCGGCGATCTCCTGCTCCTGTCGATCGGCCACGAGCGTGCCGATCGGACCGCTGAAGCGCAGCGCGTCGAACCGCTCCGCCATCGCGGAGTCCGCGTAGATCGCGTAGCTGTAGTGATCGGGCTGCGCGGCAGCCTCCGTCGCGCGGCTTCGCCCGTTCGAGCCAGACGGAGGCGATGTCACGCCACGCCTCCGGCCATCTCCGGCGCGTTGCCGCCAAAGAGGTATTCATACGCCTGGCGCGTTCGCGCGAGATAGGCGTCGTAGCTGTATTTCGTGTCGGCGAGCTGTTTCGCGCGCGCGCCGAGGACGCGGGCGCGATCCCGATCCGAAATCGCCGCGAGGATGCCTCCGGCAAAACTTTCCGGCGTGGCCAGCGTCAGCAGCGCGACCTGATCGTCGAGCACCTGCGTGTGCGTCGGGAGCCGCGTCGCCACGATCGGTCGTCCGGCGCGGAGGTACTGGTAAATCTTCAGCGGCGTGTTAATGCCGAGGCTGCGCGGCGACACCAGCACGTCGGCCGCGTCGAGAAACGCCGGAATTTCTTCAGCCGGCCGCTGGCCCGCGAAAATTGTCGCCGTCGCGATCCCCGCGGCGGCCGCCGTCGCGCGAGCCGCATCGATCTGGTCGGGGCGCCCGCCCGCGAGAACGAGCCGCGCATCGGGACGGCCGGCGATCACGTGGCGCATCGCCTCGAAGAGCAGATCGAGTCCCTGATAGGCCTCGAAGGTGCCTGTATAGAGGACCATCGAGACGCCCGCCGCGATCCCCAGTGATGCGCGAACGGCGGCGCCCGATCCCGCCGTCGGCGCATCGCCCGATCCCGGCGCGTTCTCGATCACCACCGATGGCACGGCGGCGTCGATCCCATGCACCACCGCCTCGAGCTCGGGGCAAATGACGATCACCACGCGCGAGCGGCGCACGACGAACCGCTCCATCCGGGCGAAGAAGGCGTGAAGCGCACGCGACCGGCTGTAGGCGAAGTTCGTCAGCTGCTGCGGGAGACTCGAATGCATATCGTAGAGGTGCGGGATGCCGAGGGCCGCCGCCAGGAGCACGCCGAAGAAGCTTCCTTCTTCGTGCGAATGCACCGCGTCGTACCTGCCGGCGAACGCGCGGCGGCACGCGGTCGCCACGATCGACAGATCGAGTGGCACCTTCTTCCAGGACGGCCCGATGCCGACCTCCGAGATGAACGGCGGACGGACGCAGCGAAACACGCGAAGGCCGGGCAGCGACACATCGCGGCCGAACGGGTAGGTGACGAGGTCGACCGTATGTCCGAGATCGACGAGTGCGCGGATGCGGTGGTACTCACTGAACGGCGTGCCGCGCGCCTCGAAGAACGGCTCCGGCGCGATCATCAGAATGCGCATGAAGCGAAGCCGCATTGTACCGCGAGCCCGCGCGAATGCCGCGCGCCCAGCGCGTCTGGCGCCGTCATCCGCGCCGTTCCGTGGTATTCTAAGGGCCCAGGACAACTGGGCTCTTCCCAGCAGCCCACATCTCCCTAAAGTTTCGGAATCCGCGTGCCGATAACGGTGGACGCGAAGCTGTCTCGCTTCCGCGCCGCTGCGGCCGTGCGCCGTCGAATATTCGGAGGTCGCCGATGAGGTCATCGTCCCTGCGTTGCGCCTGGATCCTGCTGCTGCTCTGTCCGTTGGCGGCCTGTCAAACCGAGAAGAGCTCGAATCCGCTTTCTCCGTCGGTGGCAGGGCCGATTCCCGGGGTGAACATCACCCCTCCCTGAAACATGCAACCAGCGCAGGGGACCAAGCTCAAAGACACCGACCAGCCTGTTCGTCTTGTCATCCAGAACTCGACGACCAGCGGCGTCCGTCCACTGTCGTATACGTTTGAAGTCTCGACCGACAGCGCGTTCGGCTCGACCGTGTTCGCTCAAAGCGGCATCGCCCCCGGCGCCAACAACCAGACCGGCGTCCAACTGCAGGCGCTGCCGCTCAATCAGACGTATTACTGGCGTGCGCGGGCCGAGGACGGCGCCAACACGGGTCCGTACGCGACCGCCAACTTCTTCATCTTTCCGCACGCGTCGATCAATCCGCCTGTGGCGATCTCGCCCGTGAACAACGCGGTCGCGACCTCGACGGCTCCCGCGTTCCAGGCACAGGACGCCGCGATTGCCGGACCCGTCGGCGCGCTCGCGTATGAATTCCAAGTCGCAAGCGATCAGGCGTTCACCGCTGTCGTCGCTGATACCATCGTGGCTGAAGGGAGCGGTACGACGACGTTTACCAGCGGCGCGCTTCCCGCGAACGGAACCTTCTATTGGCGCGTACGCGCCAGCGACGGCACGACCACGAGCGCCTGGGCGACCGTCCAGGTGTTCCGGACACCCTCCCAGTCGACGCCTGCGCCCACACCGATGCCGACCGGCGGCGCGTGTGTGTCGACCGATCCGCTCACGATCATCAAGTGCGAGCGCAATCAATACGGCCAGATGACGGCCGACCAAGAACTGAGCTTCATCAAGGCGACGGCACACGCCTTCAACAGCAATGCGATCGCAAACGGACCGTTTTGCGTTCTGCACAAGAGCGGCGGCACCAACTGCGACGGATACTCGTGCGACACGTTGTGCGCCTGACAGGGATCGTCCCAGAAACAGTGGGACATCCTCGGCGACTCGGATCCGTGGCCGAACGGCGGTCAGCAGATTCCGGGCTGGGGACCGCCGGCGACGGTTCCCAATATCAGAACCGATACCTGCGATATTCAGTAACGGCCTGTAGCCAGTCACCACCAACCAGCCACCGGTATCAGCCCGATACCGGTGGACATCGCCTGCCAGTTACCCAGACGTTTGAGTCGATGTGTGTGAAATGTAGTCGGAGCGGTGCGCGGCTCTGACAGCTAGAATCGGTATCTGGCGCCGACCTCGATCTGGAATCCTCCGAGCGTCAGCTTGCTGCCGCCGACGCTCGTGCGGCCCCACGTATAACGCGCCACGCCGCCCAGGGCCACTGTGTGCCACACCAGATATTGCAAGTCGGCTCCGACATTGACGCCTGCCGTCGTCTTGCTGGTGGTACCGACGGTGGCCGACACGGTCGGTGCTGGCTCGGTGACGGCCACCGCGTTGACGTTCGCCTGCTTAAGGATGAAGATCGTCGGACCGGCTTGGAGTCCGACGTCGAGCTTCTCGGCGATCGGCATCATCCAGACGGCGTCGAGATGGATCTGATTCTCACGGTGCTTGATCCTGCCGACCGACTCGGTCACCGGTCGCAGATCGTCGAACTGGATCGGATCCGGAATGCTCGCGTTGATCGTGCCATTGCTGCTCGACGACGCGTGCGTGTAGAAGACGCCGGCCAGCAGATTGCGGCCCCACACGCGATACGCTCCGCCGACATCGAACAGACCATCGGTCTTCCCCGACGACGTCGTCGTAACGCTCGCTTGTTCGCCGTATATGCTGAACGTCGACGTCGTGCGCAGCGTGCCGGACCCGACCTCTACGCCGCCGTTCACACTCACGTACCCTTTATCGGTCCACTGCATCGTCTGCGCGCTGGCGATCTGCGGCACCGCGCACACGCACAGCGCCAGAAATCCGACTTTCATCATCGTCAACTCCGCTCTCCTGTTGGGCTGAGACCGGCAGGCTGCAAGCCGTCCGGCGAACGGCCGTATGGTAGCACGCGTCGCGCGCAGCGCACTGCGGAAAGTCGATTGAAAATCTTGCGCGACCGTCGCGGATCGTTGCCTTTCATGCTACGATCGCGACCTCGCGCCCCTCTTGCTGTTCACTGATCTTTCTCGGGAGTTCGATTGATGATCCGAAAGGTTCTTCTGTGCACCGCCGTGGGTTCGATTGCGCTGGCCGTCTCGTGCGGCAAGTCGGCGCCGAGCTCGCCAACACCAACTGAGATTCCGGCGAGCGCCACCGACGGCTTTCTGCTGAAGGCGGGCACCGCGGGCATCGTCTCGCCGACCGGCGGCGCGACTGCCGACGATGCGATTACGTTGACCGCGTCGACGACGACGGGCACGTATACGAGCATTCCTCTCTCGTATCACTTCCAGGTGCGCAGTGGATCGACGGTCGTGGCCGATGGCACCGCCGGACCGGTCTCGGGCTCGACGGTCTCGTACAATCCGACCGGCATCGACTTCAATACGGCGTACACCTGGCGCGTGCAGGCGGTCTACAACGGACTCCAGGCGCCGTGGTCCGCCGACGCCAGCTTCCTGACGCCTGAAGGCGCGTACATCATCGGCTCCGAGCTGCGCGATCCGCTGACCACTGGCCGAACGGTCGGACAGTTAATGGGCAATGCCACGCTGACGCCCAACGGCGTGAGCCTGCCGGATCTGGATTCGTACGTGCAGTACGTGCTGCCGCAGACCTTATCCGCCGGTTCGTTCTCGATGATGATCACGCATCTGACGACGTCGGATCACGGCGCGAAGAGCAGCGTATTCTCGATGGGCCAGGGCTTTGGCGACATTACGACGAATCCGTATCGTTTCACGGCCGACTTCCGGGCCCGCGATTATCCAGATCCCGGCGCCGTGACCGCGCGCATCATCACCGGGAATCCCAGTGTCGATTTCGACTCCGCTCGAATCGTAGTCGGAGGCTGGGATGCGTCGAAGTGGTACTACTGGCAGGCATCGTGGCAGACAGGCTCGTACAATCTGACGGTCCGGCAGGACAGCGAGACAGGACCGATCCTCTATAACCAGACAACGCCGACGAACTCGCACCCGTACGCACCGTCGCCACACATCCTGTATCTCGGCAAGCCAACTCCGCGCAATGGTGACATTGACGAGACGGCATCACAGATTGTAATCAAAGATGTGTGGGCTTCCGACAATCCGAGACCGCACTTCCCGAGCTAGAGATTTCTCGCAGGAGATCAGGAGATCAAGAGGTCAAAAGGCAGGCTCAATGAGTCTTTCTCCTGTCCTTATGAACTCCTGATCTCCTGATCTCCTGCGATCTCCGTCGCCGCGTTGGCGCGAGAACCAGTCTTGAGCAGGTCCACGCCGGTCACATCGCCGCCTCGAACACGCCACGCGACCGCGTGGCTGCTTGCGCTCATTCTGGCGGGCAACTTCGGGCTGTCCATCGCGGGCGACAACTGGGGGCTTCCCTACATCTGGCACACCGACGAGAAGATCGATCCGGCCGTGCACATGATCCACCAGCACACGCTGGACCCGGACTACTTCATCAACCCGCATCTGCACATCTACGTGATGGCGGCCGTCGTGAAGCTCGCATACCTGCTGAATCCCGGCCACACGGTGATGCTCGAGATGCACCGCATCTGGGGTCTGCTCGGACCGAACAATCCCGGGCGGCGCATTCAGTTCATGGCGATGTGGGGATCGCGGATGCTGTCGGCGCTCTTTGCGCTCGGCGCGATCGTCGCCGTGTTCCGCATCGGCCGGCGGCACTTCGGCGAAGGCGCGGCGCTTCTGGCGGCGGCGTTTCTCGCCGTGACCATGGGGTTGGTGAATCTCGCGCACTTTGCGACACCCGAGAGCCTGCTGTTCTGGATGATGTTCCTCACGCTCTTCGAATGCGATCGTCTCGCCACGACCGGTCGTACGCGAGACTACGCATTGGTAGGGCTGTTTGCGGGGCTGGCGTTCGCGACGAAATACACGGCCATCATGCTCGCGGTCCCGATTCTCGTCTGCCACGTGTTCCGTCTACGGTGGAAGAGCGCCGCCTGGAGCAGCTTGCGGCAGCTCGCGATCGCGACACTCGTGGCGTTCGCGGCGTTTGCCGTGACGAATCCGTACGCGTTCATCCGCTGGCATGATTTCGTCTATTGGGGCTTCTGGTTCAACTGGTATACCGGCGCGGCGAGCGGAGACCTGTTCCAGCAGGCGCGGCACTCGTGGATTCCGTACTTCTGGCTCATGGTCGACTGTCTCGGATGGCCGCTGTTCGTGCTGGGAGTCACAGGCGTCGTCATCGGCGTCGCGCATCTGTGGCGTGCGGCGCGCGCGCGAGCCCCAATGGTTGACGATGCGCGCGCGCGCGGGTTCATGATCCAGCTTGCGTGGATCCTTCCCTTCTACAGCTTCTACGGGATCAGCCTGCACAACGCGCTGCGCTTCATCATGCCGATCGTGCCGTCGTTGTCGCTGCTGGCCGCCGTGGCGGTCGCGACGGTGTACGGGCAGGCGCGCTCACCAACCCTGCGCCGCGCCGTGGTCGCAGTCGCGGCCTTCGTGCTGCTGTACTCCACCGCGTACACGTACCGCGCCGACTGGATGTTCTGGCACGACACGCGCTATGAGGCCGGGCGCTGGCTCGAAGAACACCGATATACAGAAACCGAGCGGCTGTACTACTTCGAGGGAGAAGCGTACCTGCCCTACTTCGACGAGCCGTTCCCCTTGAAGTTTTTCCCCTTCGTGGACGATACAGGCGGCTTTCCGTCCAAGACATTCATAGCCGCCGCCAACGACTTCTATAGCCACGCCACCGACCCCATCGTCGATTCGAATTTCTATTGGGATCGCTACACCGATCGACCGTGGGTCTATCCCGAACGGACAGCCTTCTACCGCGACCTGCTCAACGGCACCGATCCCGCGGGCTATCGCCCGGTCGTGCGGTTCTCGCTCGGGAACCCCGTCTGGCTCGACCCGCGCCCCGAACGCATCGCCCCCGAAATCATCGTCTTCGGCAGACTTGACCTGCTGCAGGCGCTCGGAGGCAAGCTGGTGGAGCGCGTCACGCGGTAGAGCGCAAAGATCTCTCGCAAAG
>JBOGIZ010000914.1:0-5769 GCA_050747805.1 Vicinamibacterales bacterium
GAGGTCTGGTGGTTCGTGCCGGACGTGGGCTTCGTGCTCCGCGAGGCCAGGGAGTCCTTCAACGGCCGCTTCGTGAGCCGCCTGACGACGTCGCTCGAGAAGTTCGAGCCCGCCGCCAGGCAATAGCGCTCCGCTCGGCGATGAGCTTGTCCGGCGTCGTAAAGGTGTAAACGCGCTTCTTCTCACCGATGTGGCGGTGATCGCCCTTGCCGACCTCGTTGTCATAGCGCACAACGCAGCTGCGTCGGCGGATCAGTCCTGACGGAGCGCCACCATCGGATCGACATTCGCCGCGCGCCGCGCGGGGATGTAGCACGCGATCAGGGCAACCACGGAGAGCACGATGGCCACGCCGGCATATGCCACCGGATCGGCGGGTTGCACGCCGTACAGCTGGCTGCGCAGCAGCGTCGTCGCGGCAAGACTCGCGGGAATCCCAACGGCGAGACCGACCAGCACCAGGCGTGCGCCCATCGCGAGCAACAGACCGAGGACGTGGCTTCGGGGCGCCCCCAGCGCTCGGCGGACTCCCAGCTCGTGCGTGCGCTGCGTGACGTGAAACGACAGGACGCTGTAGATGCCCGCGGCGGCGAGCGCGAGCCCCAGCGCGGCGAACGCGATGAACAGCGCCATCGTGAACCGCGGCTGAACCACGTCCTGTCCGAGGATTTCAGCAAGCGTGATCGGACGCCCGAGCGGCTGATCCGCGTCCATGTCGCGAACCACCGCGCGGACAGGATTGAGCAGCACGTTTGGATCGGCGCCGCTGCTGCGGATGGCGAGCGTACGCTGGGCCTGCGCGATGATCGAATACGGCACCAGGACAACCGGTGCCGGATCGGATCGTAAGCCGGCATTCCGCGTGTCGGCGATGATGCCGACGATCGTGACCTCCGGCGGCCGCGTCGTATCGGCGAGCATGCGCACGGGGGGATGTTCGAGCACGTCAAGACGCAAGCGCCCGCCAATCGCGTCCGTGCCGGCGGGCCACAGCCGGGCAGCCGCTTCATTGATCACGGCCACGCGGTCAGCGCGGCGGACCTCCGACGCGTCGAACATTCGTCCTCGCCTCAGCGGGATGCCGAAGACGCGCAGATGATCCGCGCCCGTGAGAATGACGCTGATGCGTTTCGACGGATCGACCGTTTCGCCCACGATGGTCAACGGCCTTTGAGGGCCGCCGAACGGCAGACCGAACGTGACGGCCTGGACTCCCGGCAACGCACCGACGCGTTCCAGCAGTTCTTCACCAAACCGGTTGCGCTGTTCGATCGTCGCGTACTTGGCCGCCGGCAGAGGGACGCCGACGGCGAGTACGCGATCGGCCTTGATCCCGGTGTCCATCGTCTGCAACACGTAGAACGTCCGAATCGTCAGACCCGCGCCGGCCAGCAGCACCACCGACAACGCCACTTCGACGACCACGAGGACGCTTCGCAACCGGCCGCCGTGCGCTTCCGCGCCGGTGCCGCGGCCCGACTTGAACGCGCTGCCGACGTCCTGTCGTGACGACTGCAGCGCCGGCGCGAGACCGAAGACGATGCCGGTCAGCAGCGACACGCCGAGCGAGAACAGCAGCACCAGGACATTGATCGTGACGCGCGATTCGTTCGGGACGTAGAACTCGGGCATCAGCGCGACGATCGAGCGAATCGCGACGAACGCGAACAGCACACCCAGCACGCCGCCCGCCAGCGAGAGGACGACGCTCTCGGTCAGCAACTGGCGGAGCAGCCGGCCGCGGCCCGCGCCGATCGAGATGCGGACTGCGATCTCGCGCGCCCGCGCGCTGCCGCGCGCCAGCTGCAGGTTCGCGACGTTGGCGCACGCGATCAGCAGCAGGAACCCGACGGCGCCAAGCAGCAGGCGCAGGCTCGTCTGCATCTCGCCGCTTGCGACGGTGATGTCCAGATAGTTGACGAGCGTGGTCCTGAAACCCTTTGACGGGAACGTCGCGGGCCTCTCACGCGCGAGCTGCGTGTTCAAGGCGTCGAGCTGCTGCTCGGCGACCTCCTTCGACACGCCGGGCGCCAGCCGCATGATCGGATTGATGCCCGGCAGGTCCGTGCGTGTGGGCGACAGCGGCAGCCAGAAGCCTGCGTTGCCGTACCAGCCGAACCGCGGCGGCATCACGCCGATAATGGTGTGCGGCTGATTATTGAGGCGCAGGGTGCGCCCGATCGCGCTCGGATTGCCATCGAACAGCCGGAGCCACAAGCGGTAACTCAGCACGACGACCGGTTCCACCTGACCGTCGGGCCGGATGTCGGTCGGCTGGATCGTGCGTCCGACGACTGGCGGCACGCCAAGAAAATTGAACGCGTTGCCCGACAGCAGCACGCCGCCGAAGCTCTCGGGAGCGAACTCGCCAGTCAGCAGCACGGGCTCGTTCGACGTCGCCATCACGTCCGAGAAGGCGGGCAGCGCGGCGAGACGCGCCAGCTCGTCGACAGCGTATCCGTGGCCGCTGCGACCGTCGAGGCTGCGTACCTCGGGCGCCCAGATTTCGTCCGGCTTCGCATACGGATATGGCGCGATCAGGACGCCATAGATCACGCTGAAGATGGCGCACGTCGCGCCGATGCCGAGGGTCAGCGAGAGCAGCGCGACAAGCGTGAAGGCCGGGCTCCGTCGGAAGGAGCGGGCGGCATAGACCAGATCCTGAAGCAGCCCGATTCTCATTTTCGATTCCCGAGCTTCGCCGCGAACGCGTCGCGCGCGCGAAGTCGCGCGATGATCTCGTTCAGCGAGTCCGATCGCGTCTTCGGATCGCCGGGGCCGAAGGTGCGAAATTCCGCCGGCAGAATCGATTCACGCGCCAGATCCGCGGCCACGTCGCGCATCCCCGCGACGACCGGACCCAGCTCGAAATCGAGAGAAGGATGCCGATTGACCGTGGATTCAAGGTCGCGCGCCCATGACTCGAGCTGCTCGATGAGGGCGTCGTAGTTCATCGAACGTCCGTTCTCCCCGAGGTTGTGCCCATCGCGTACACAAGACTATACAGAGGAGTTCGCGCCACCACACGTCTTCAGTCGTCTCTGCCGTTCACCTGGCGAATGCGGGCAGCCACTTGCGGACGTCGGGCCAGAACTCATCCCACACGTTCGACAGCGCGCGGCCGATCAAATCATCGGCGACCCGCCACGCGGTCTGGCCTGGTGTTCGAGCGCTCGGCGGGAGCCACGCGTCTTCGATCGCAGTCGCCGCCGCGGTCGCCGTGAAGCGTCCCCACGCCGGCGCCAAATGTCCGTCGCGCCGCGGTGCGAGGACCGTCGCCATCACGGCATGATGGACTCGCCGCCACGTGCTCGGCTGTCCCGACGGCTTGTAGCGGGGATCCTCGCTCCAGATCGCGCCGACACTCGCTTCGATGGCGTCGGCGACCGTCCCATACGCTTCCTCGTCGCCGAAGCGCCGGCCGAAACCCGTGAGTCCGCGGCCCCACTCGTGTGGCCAGTTGACGCCGGTGGACCACGCCGAATCAGCAGCGTTGACGCCGAGCACCGGCAGCGACGCCGTGCCCTCGACGACCCATGTCAGACGGTCGCCGGTGGTCGGGGGAACGTAGCCTGAGGAAACCGGAATCGCCGGCACCCCTTCCTGCGCCGCTGCGCAGGCGGGCAACAAGACCAGTCCGACGATCGCTGCGCAACTCTGCCGGAGCAGCACGCCTCGCCTAGAAAGCGAAGAGTGTGCCGTCGCGTTGCAGGTCTCCCGCTGCGGCCGATGAGGTTGTCGGCGGATGGCAGTAATGCCGAGCTTTCGTCAGGGTCGGTCCCCCGCGCCGGACGTTTTTGAAATCCCGCGACGGAGGATGTCGCCAAAAGGTAGCGCGAGCGTGACATCCGGGCATGATTGGCGAGTGATCAGCCGACGCCGCTCGCCGGGTACGGAAACCCGCCCGGAGCTGATGCGTTCGGCAGCACGTGCCTTCGCATCGCCGCATCGCAAATCGCGTAGCCCCAATTGAGAAGGCGCTCCTGAAGCGTGTCGTCGAGTTGTGCAAGCCTGGTCGGGGTCATGGCCAGTGCGCTCGTGTCTTCAGGCGGGCAAGGGAGCGGACTGACGGCGCCGTAATCGGCGATGTCCGAGCGGATGCCCCAATACGTGCCCGTCCGCTCGCCAGCGTCGAACGATCCAATCACCTGACGCGTTCGCAGGCTCCGCACCTGATTGTCGATGACGTCGAGGATCCGCAGTGCGTGGCGCGCCCAGTCGGTGTGCGGCGCTGGCTCTGGCTGCAGCGCGCCGCCGCCGTCGCTCACGAGAATCGTCTTGTACTTCTTCCACGCCGTCTCGAGGCCGAGATTGTCGTAGACGCCGCCGTCGGTTAGGACGACCCGCGTCAGGTAGGGCGCGGCGCGCAGGTCCTCCGACGGCAGCCCGCTTGGCGGCGCCCATTGGGTCATGTCGAAATCCAGCGTGAGCGGAGAGAGCACCGGCGGAAACGCGCTCGACGCCGCGACGGCCACCGCGAGCTCGATCGTGGGGTTCGGGATCGTGCCGAGTCGATAATCCGCGAGGTACGGCTTCGAGAAGCGAAAGAGCGCGCCCGTCTGCACGCTTGTCGCGTTGATCACGAAATGCGGCGGGGCAGTCGGCAGATCCTGCAGCGTGGCGTTTCCGAAGAGATGGGTTCGATACGCGTTGACAACTTTGTCGGAGATGCTGCCGGGAAGCAGGAGGCCGCCAACGATCGCGCCTGCATCGATCGTGGTCGAGGCGAGCGCGAGGAGCGGCGACACGACCTCGGTCTCGAACGCCCCCGCGACGCCGTTTGGGTCGAACGCGAGGCGCCCCCAATTCAGACCGAGGACGCCCGCGGTGATCGAGCCGCCGGAGACCGACGAAATGCGCGCCAGCTTCGGAAGGTAGCCGAGCTCGTTCAGTCGCCAGAGCGCGCCGGCGTGAAACAGCATCGCCCGATAGCCGCCGCCAGAGAGGCACAGCGCGATGCCGTCCTGGGGTGAGTCAAGCCCGTCGTACGGCGAGCCCGTCGCGACGACATCGACCGGCGCGCCGCGATCTTCGCCGCTCATGCGGTCCGACCTCTAAGCCTTTCCCAACACGTCGAGGTACTTCAGCGCGCCGCCGGTATTGAATACGACGACGGTATCGGTGGGCTTCACGTCGCCACGTTCACGGAGGACTCTGAGTGCGTGAAACGCGGCGCCGCCTTCCGGCGCGGCGCTGATGCCTTCGAGGCGTCCCATCTCGCGCATGGCGTCGACCATGTCGGTGTCGGACACGGCCAGCGCCGTGCCGCCGCTCTCGCGTACTGCGCGCAGCACGAGAAAATCGCCGATGGCCTTCGGCACGCGAAGCCCGTCGGCGACGGTACGCGCGTTGGGGAACGCCTCCGAGCGCTCCTTGCCTTCCTCGAACGCTTTGACGATCGGGGCGCAGTGCTCGGCCTGAACCGACACCATCTTCGGCCGCGTGCCCGGCTGCTTCCAGCCGATCGCTTCCAGCTCCTCGAACGCCTTCCACATCCCGACCATGCCCGTGCCGCCGCCGGTCGGATAGATGATCCAGTCGGGGAACTTCCAGCCAAGCTGCTCGCCGATCTCGTAGGCCATCGTTTTCTTGCCTTCGATCCGGTACGGCTCTTTGAGCGTCGAGACGTCGTACCAGCCGAGCGGTTTGCCTTGTTCGGCGGCAATGCGGCCGGCGTCGGTGATGAGGCCGTCGACCAGCGTGACGTCGGCGCCGTACAGCTGGCACTCCCGGATGAACGGGACCTTCACGTCCTTCGGCATGAAGACC
>JBOGIZ010000915.1:0-1930 GCA_050747805.1 Vicinamibacterales bacterium
CCCCTACACGCGCTCTCGCTCGCCGGCTCCGCACGGCTCGCTCCGATCGCGTGGCTCGCTCGCGGCGCTCGCTCGCGTGCTGTCTCATCCGAGGGGCGTCGGCCCTGGGACTCGCCGACACGCGCTCTCGCTCGCCGGCTCCGCACGGCTCGCTCCGATCGCGTGGCTCGCTCGCGCAACGACTGGCGATTGTGAGATAAGTTCTACGCTAGTGATGAATTCCCCAGGAAAACCGTCTGGCGCTGTCGCGGCCCGCCCCGGCGCCGCGCGATTTCAGGCATTCGTCCTCGAGCGATTTCCGTTCGCGTCGAAGGCCGCCGGCGAGGCGCTCGCGGCGATGGGCGACGACCTTTCGACGGCGGAATCGATCGAGCGAGTGCGAGCCGCGTTTCCCGCGCATCTTCGACGCGCGCTCTCCGTGCCCGCCGATCTTCCCGAGCCGACGCCCGGTGTGTCGTCGAGCGATCGTTGGACCGCCGCCGTCGACGAGCTGCTCGACGCCTGCGACGGCTGGCTCCGCCGCGCGTCGATCGAAGCCTCGCTCACGCGCGAAGAGCGCCGCGAGATGCTGCGGGGCATGGCGCTGACGCGAGCGACCGACAATCGGCTGAAGGCGTTTTTCACCGCGGGCGAGGTGCGCTATCGGGACGCACCGTTCCAGGGCAAGGGATTTCGATCGCTTGGGCAGGAAGCGATTTACGGCGCCGGCATCCGGCTGCGGCGCGGCGAGTCGTACGCGGCCGCCGGCGGCTGGACCGGCGACGTCGTTGCGCCGATCATCCGCGATCTTGGCGTCGCGCTCGCGATGCGGCCGGACGGTGAAACGATCCGGATGGTGCTCTCCGCGCAGATGGCGAAAGCCGGTCCGCCCATGCACGGCAAGGACCTCCACATCGGCGATTTCGCGTGGGGCATCCTGCCCGCCTCCGCGCCGCTGGCGATCAGCACGCTGACCGTCGCCGGCATGGCGATGGCGTTCGCCCGTCAGGGCACGGGCCGTGTGGCGCTGTCGTTCATCGGCGAAGGCGGTTCATCGCTCGGCGAGTGGCACGAAGCGATCAACCTGTGCGCCGCGCGCCGGCTGCCGGCGGTGTTCTGCGTCCAGAACAACCAGACGGCGCTCTCGACGCCGGTCGACGATCAATCGACCGTCCGGGTCTTCGCCGACAAGGCGGCCGGCTACGGCATTCCCGGGATCACGATCGACGGGACGGATCCCGACGCGATCGCGGCGGCGTTCGCGTGGGCCGTCGAGCGGGCGCGCGCGGGCCGCGGTCCCGCGCTCATCGAGCTGGTCTGCATGCGCATGTGCGGCCACGCGCATCACGACGACATGCTCTATCTCGGTCGCGATCCTCAGGTCTCGTGGCACTATCCGCCGCTGACGGAACAGGGCTATGCGAACGCCGACCTGTACGAGTACTGGCGCGCGCGCGATCCCCTGACGACCTACGCCGCGCGGCTTGAAGCCGAGGGCATCATTCCGCCGGGCGAGCTGGCGCGCATCGAGCGTGAAGCGGATGCGACCGTCGAAGAGGCGGCGCGGCACGTGATCGCCGCGCCGTGGCCCGACCCGTCGCTTGCGGCCGAAGGCGTGTTCGCTGACGAACCGCCGCGTCGGCGCATCGAGGTGCTCGACCCAACGGTGCGCCGCGTCAACGACGTCGACTCGCCGCTGCCGCCGCTCGAGCCGAATGCGCCGTGCGATCCGAAAGGCCGCACGTTCCTCGAAGCCGTCATGCTCGGCGTGGGCGACGCTCTCCGCGCGGATGCCCGCGTCTTTGTCTACGGCCAGGACGTCGGCGGCCGATACGGGAACGCGTTTCTGCTGCTCCGTCCGCTGCTCGAGGAGTTCGGCTCGCGGATTCTCAATTCGCCGCTGGCGGAAGGCGCGGTGATCGGCGTGTGTGTCGGGGCGGCGCTCGCCGGC
>JBOGIZ010000916.1:0-5890 GCA_050747805.1 Vicinamibacterales bacterium
AGATGTACCAGGAGCCGTTCGAGTCGTCGCTGCCGCTGGACATGGGGCAGTTGCTCAGCATCCCGTTCCTGCTGGTTGGCCTGTTTCTCCTGGGTCGGTCACGTTCGCACGCCGTGCAGCGGGCGCCATGATGCGAACGAGACGTCCGATTCGCGGGGCCCTCGCAGTTGTCGGGATCGGCGTCCTTTAGTTGTTTTGGGCGCTTCCGCCGACAGCGAATTCGTCTCCTTGCGCGCCGATCTTGGCCTATCCTCGTCTGATGCGGCGGCGCCGGTCGCCAGCCGCTGGATCGGAAAGAGCTCATGCCATGCCAACCGCGTTTCATCCCACATTTCCTGCTGCCCGCGACGGCCGCGGCCGCGGCCTTCGCCGTGCTGGCGCCTGGCGCCCTCCACGCAGCTGATGGCGGGGCCTCGGCCACAAGCAAGCTCGAATGGCGGAGCGTCGGGCCGTACATCGGCGGCCGCGTGATCGCGATCGCCGGCGACGCGGACCGCCCTAACCTCTTCTATATGGGCGGCGTCGACGGCGGCGTCTGGCGCAGCACGGACAACGGGCTCCAATGGAAGAACCTGACAGATGGCGTGCTGCCCGGCACGAGCAACAGCATCGGCGCCATCGCGGTCGCCCAGTCAAATCCCGACGTGATCTACGCCGGCACCGGCGAGAGCGACATTCGCGGCGACATGATCACAGGCGACGGCGTCTTCCGATCGACCGATGCCGGCAAAACGTGGCAGTCAGCCGGACTGGAAGCAACGCACACCATCAGCGCGCTCGTCGTCGACCCGGCGAATCCCGACCTTGTGTACGCGGCATCGATGGGACACGTGTTCGTGCCCGACGAACACCGCGGCGTGTTCAAGACGACCGAAGGTGGGAAGACGTGGACGAAGACGCTCTTCGTCGACGACCGCACGGGCGTGATCAGCCTCGTCATGGACGCGACGCACCCGGACGTGCTGTACGCCGCGGCGTGGCAGGCGCAGCGGACGCCCTGGAGCCTCTCGAGCGGCGGGCCGGGCAGCGGCCTGTACAAGACGACCGACGGCGGCGCGCACTGGACGAACATCACGGCGCATCCCGGTCTGCCGGCCGGTCCGCTCGGACGCATGGGCGTCTCGGTGGTGGCGGCGCATCCGGACATCGTCTACGCGATCGTCCAGGCGAAGGACGGCGGAGTGTTCCGGTCGACAGACGCGGGCGGCACCTGGACGCGCGTGAACCAGGAGATGAAGCTCCGGCAGCGCGCCTTCTATTACATGAGCATCTTCGCCGACCCGAAGGATCCCGATACCGCGTACGTCCCAGAGGTGGATGCGCTCTGGGTGACGCACGACGGCGGCAAGGTGTTCACCCAGCTCCATACGCCGCACGGCGACAACCACATCGTCTGGATCAACCCTGACCACACGAATACCCTGCTGGAGGGGAACGACGGCGGCGCGACGGTGTCGGTCGACGGAGGCCGCACGTGGAGCACCGAGCACAATCAGCCGACCGGGCAGTTCTACCACGTCAACCTCGACGATCGCTTTCCGTACCACATCTTCGGCGCGCAGCAGGACGAGGGCTCGTTCGAAGGCCCGAGCGCAAGCGGGGGCGGCAACATCCCGCTGGGCGCCTGGCAGAGCGTGGCGTTCGGCGAGAGCACGTTCGTCGTACCGGAGCCAGGCAACCCTGACGTGAACTTCGGCAGCGGCTACTACAGCCTCTTCATGCGGTACGACATGAAGACCGGCGAGGATCAGGACGTAAGCCCCTGGCCGAACTACCAGGAAGGCAGCGCGTCGAGCGAGCTCAAGAACCGCTTCGCGTGGACGCATCCGATTCTGTTCTCACCGGCGAACCCGAAGGAACTGCTCCTCGCGTCGCAGTTTCTCTACAAGAGCCTGGATGAGGGGCAGACCTGGAAGCAGATCAGCCCGGACCTCACGCGCAACGATCGCGCGACGGAACAGCCGACGGGCGGTCCGGTCGACCTCGACCAGTCGGGCGCCGAGATCTACCCGTCGCTCTCGGCCGTGGCCGTCTCGCCAGTCGACAACCAGGTGATCTGGGCCGGGTCCGACGACGGCGTCGTGCACGTCACGAAGGACGGCGGCGCGCACTGGACGCCGGTGCGTCCGGCGGGGCTGCCCGAGCGCGCCGAGGTCAGCGCCATCGAGCCGTCGCACACGGCCGCGGGCGCCGCGTATCTCACGTCGCAGCGGTACATGTGGGACGACTTCACGCCGTACGTCTACGAGACGACCGACTACGGTCAGCATTGGACCGCCCGCACGGCCGGCCTGCCGGCCGACGAGTACGTGTTCGTCGTGCGTCAGGATCCGACGGACCCGAACCTGCTGTTCCTCGGCACGAAGCACACCGTGTATGTCAGCCTTGACGCCGGCCTACAGTGGCAGCCCCTCGGATTGAACCTCCCGCACGTGCAGGTCCGCGATCTGGCGATCAACGTGCGTCAGGGGCAGGTCGTCGCCGCGACGCACGGCCGATCGTTTTGGGTATTGGACGACCTCGCGCTGCTTGAACAGCTGACGAGGATGCCAGCCTCCTCGTCGGCCGACACGACGGCCGTCTACGCGCCCCAGGTGGCATTGCTGACGCACGTTTACGGCGCCAGCGCGTTGCCCGCAGAGGACGCGGGCAAGAACCCGCCCTTCGGCGCCACGGTGTTCTTTCGCGTGCCCGCCGACTACGACGGACGCACGCCGGTGAGCCTCGCGTTTGCCGACGCGGGCGGCCATCTGATTCGCCGGTTCGCGTTGCACCTGCGGACCAAGACCGACGAGTCGTCGTCCGAGCAGGACGCCGAGCTGAGTCCTGCCGGGCGAGAAGCCCGGGCGAAATCGCGACTGACCGGGACTACGCCGGGCATGAACCGTTTTCAGTGGGACCTGCGCTATCCGGACGCGACGGAGGTCGACGGCTTCTATCCGCCGATTGCCGCCGGTGGACTGCCGGACGGCGTCGAGGGACCGGTCGTCGTGCCCGGCGAGTATCAGGTGACGCTCACCTACGGCAGCCGCACCGTCTCGCAGTCCTTCTCGGTGAAGCTCGACCCGCGGCTGACGGCAACGCCGGATGCGCTGCAAGCGCGACTGGATCTCGAGCTGAAGATCCACCAGACGCTCGACACGCTTGATCGGACGATCAACGATGCGGTGGCCGCGCGTGATCGCCTCGCGTCGCCAGGCGCGCCGGGCGGCGGAGCGCTCGCGAATCTCAATACGCTCATCGGCGACGCGGTTCAGCTGCAGATCACATCGAGCGAGGGCACGCTGCTGCACGAAGCGAAGCTGCGCAGCCATCTCGCGTATCTCGCGGCCGACATCGATCTCGCGTATGCCGCGCCGACGGCCGCCCAGCAAGCGGTATTCAATACGCTGAGCGCGCAGGCGTCGATGCTGGAGCAGCAGGTGAAGGCGGCGATCGCGGCGGCGCGGAACGCGCTCGCGCCCCGACGGCCCTGAGCCGTGCGCGCCTTCGGCTTCGACGTTCGCGGGGTCTGAACGTCTGCTAACGCTTCTCAGCGTCCAATTGCGCGCTCACCGCGGCGATAAAGTCCTGCCGCGCCTGACCTGACGCGCGGTCGGTCGGCCGCTCGGCGGCACTGTTGATCACGATGACGAGGCGCCGCGCGGGATCGATATGCAGCGTCTGTCCGTAGATCCCGCGCGCCTCGAACGTTCCGTCGTCGCGCGTCCACCACTGATAGCCGTAGCCCGAGCCGCCGCCCAAGGGAACCTCGGTGTGCGTCGCTTTCGCGAGCCAGGTATCGGGCACGATCCGCTTTCCATCAATGCGCGCGCCGTCGAGGATGAACTGGCCAAAGCGGCCGTAGTCGCGTAGCGTCATCGCGAGGCAGCAGCCGCCCTGTTCGTCGCCGACGTCGTCGATCATCCACTCGGCGTCGCGCTCCATGCCGTAGGGACGCCAGATCTTTTCCGACAGGTAATCGGCGAGATGCTTTCCCGTCGCGTCCGCGACGAGCACGCCGACGAGGTTCGTCTCCGACGTCTTGTACACCCACTTCGTCCCCGGAGGCGCCTCCCGCGGCAGCTTCCGCACGTAGCTCGTCGTCATGTCGAATCCCGGATCGGGAGCCTGCGCGTACATCCGCGCAACGTCGGAGTTAAGATCGGTGTAGTCCTCATTCCACTTGACGCCAGACGTCATCGTCAGCAGCTCGCGGACGGTCACCTCGTCATACGCGCTGCCGCGCAATTCCTTGATGTACCGCGTTACGGGATCGTCGAGGCTGTGGATGTAGCCGTCCTTCATCGCGGCGCCGACCAGCGTGGAGGTGATCGACTTCGACACGGAGAACGAATTCCAGCGCGTGGTCAGGCTGTGCGGAGAGACGTAGCGTTCAAGGCGGATCCTGCCGTCATGCAGCACCAGCACTCCGCGCACACGCTCAGCGGTCATGAACCGATCGAGGTAGGCTGCGCGCGCCCCGCCCGTCTCAAACGCGGCGATCGGGCGGCCCTGGCCCAGTACGTGTACGTGCGGTCCGGTCTTGACGGTCCGAGTCAGGAAGAACGAATCGAGCGAGGCGATGTATTGCTCGCGCTTCGCGGCAGGCCACGTGAGGATAGCGGCCGCTTTCGACGCCGGCGCGCGCGCCGGCGCCTGCTGCTGCGCCTCGGCGGCGGCGACCGCCAGGAAGAGAGCCGCCGCGATGACATGGAAACTCCGGAAATAGCGAACGAAGCGTCTCACTCCACCAGTCTAATCATTCCGCAGGCTCGCCCCGCCGCCGGCGAGGACGTGGAAGGCGCTGCTGCACGAAGCGAAGCTGCGCAGACATCTCGCGCATGCCGCGCCGATCGGCCGCCCAGCAGGCGTTCTTCAAGGCGCTCGGCGCGCAGGCATCGACGCTGGATCGAAGGCCGCTAACCGCCAATGTCTAACACGGCTATAGTGACGCGCATTATGACGCGGTATCGACGTGTAAGGTAATTGGCGGATGTCGGTCCTGGTTCTTCTTCGCACGGCGTGTGAATCGCTCCTCAGGCACCGTCTGCGAACGGTGCTGACGACGCTCGGCATCGCGATCGGGATCTCGGCGACGGTGTGCACGGTGGCGCTCGGCGACGGCAGCGCCGCGGCGATTCACGAGGATCTCGTCCGGCTCGGCGACAATCTTCTTTGGGTGCAGGCGAGCGCGATCAAAGTCGGCGGCGTCCGGGATCGGACCGGCGGCGTCGCAGCGACGCTCACGATCGAGGACAGCCAGGCCATTCCAGAGGAGGTGCCGGAGATCGCGCGATGCACGCCGCAGGTCGACTCGCCGATTCAGGTGATCCACGGCAATCAGAACTGGCGCACGACCTATCGGGGCGTTTCTCCCGAATATCTCGACATTCGGAAGTGGCAGGTGCAGCGCGGCGCGGTCTTTACGGACCCAGACATCCAGCGGCGCTCCCGCGTCTGCCTCCTGGGGCAGTTCGTCGCCGACATCGTCTTCAAGGGCCAGGACCCCGTGGGGCAGTCGGTCCGTCTCGGCGCCTTTCCCTTCACCGTTATCGGCGTGCTGCGCCCCAAAGGGCAGTCGGCGGTGGGCGTGGATCAGGACGACTTCATCATCCTGCCCTATAGCACCGCGATCGAGTATTTCCGGCGCAGCGCGTCGATCGAGGACATCATGTGCTCGACGCGCTCGGCGGCGCTCATCCCGGCCGCGAAAGACCACCTGACCGCACTGCTGCGCGACCGGCACCACAGAGCCGCGAGTCAGCCCGACGATTTCAACCTGCGGACCGACGACGATGAGATCCGCGTGCAGGAGGAGGCGGCGCGCACGACGGGATTGATGGTGTCATCGATCGCTCTCGTGTCGCTCATGGTCGGCGGCGTCGGCATCATGAACATCATGCTCGTC
>JBOGIZ010000917.1:0-5493 GCA_050747805.1 Vicinamibacterales bacterium
CCGGGCCGCCATCGTGGGGACCTCGGGCGATGCGGGTGGTGTCGTGGGTGATGCGGCGATGCCGGTGGGCCGCCGGCTGCTTCGTGTTCGCGCGGCGCGACGCCTTCGAACGCGTCGGCGGCTTCGACGAACGGTATTTCGCGAGCGAAGAAATTCATCTGAGCCGCGCGCTGAAGCGTCAGGGCCGGTTCGTGATCCTGCGGGAAGCCGTCGTCACGTCGAACCGCAAAGCGCGGCTGCTGACGCCGTGGCAGATCGCCGCGCAGTTTGCGCGGGCGGCGTGGCCGCCGACGTTGAAGAATAGAGAACGTCTGCCGATGTGGTACGGCGGACACAGAGAAAGGACGAAGGAGTGAGACGATTCCTCATCGGGTCGAGCGTGGCCGCTCTGCTGGCGGCCGCCGTTTCAGCGAGTCAGCCGGCACAGGTGGAACAGACAGCGCAGGGCACGCGCCCCGCTGCGGAGATCGTCGCGAGTTTTGACGGCCTCGGTGTCGGCTTCACCGGCCCGCAAGGCACGTACGAAGGACGCAATCCTTCGGACAACAGTCTCGCCGTCGGGCCTGATGAAATCGTGCAGGTCGTCAACTCACGCCTGGCGATCTTCACGAAGAAGGGCAAGAAGTACGACACGACCGGCCGCGTGCTCTATGGACCCGTCCCGACGAACACGGTGTTCAACGGCTTCAGCGGACCCTGCGATGCCCGCAACAACGGCGACGCCGTCGTCCGCTACGATCAACTCGCCGGCCGCTGGCTGGTCGTGATGCCGATCTTCTCGCGCATCCCGCCGGAGCAGGTGGGGCAGCGGCCGCCGATCGATCGGCCAGCGCCGCCCGGGATGCTTGCCCAGACCGGTCAGGCAGCGTCGGCCGGCCCGGCCGTCACGTTGCCGGCGAATCCGCCGACTCCACCTCCGCCGCCGCAGCGCGGACAGCGAGGTCAAAGAGGCCAAAGAGGTGCGCGAGCCGGCGGACCACCCCCGCCGCCTCCTCCGGGCACGTACGGGATGTGCTACGCGGTCAGCACCGGGTCGAATCCGATGGGACCGTACTATCGCTACGCGTTCGAGCGTCCACTGTTTCCCGATTATCCGCGCCCGGCAGTCTGGCCCGACGGCTACTACATCCCGACGAGCAGCAGCGACAATCGCATTTCAGAAACGATCGCGACGCAAAAACACGCGTGCGTGGCCGAACGCGCGAAGATGCTGAAAGGACAGCCCGCACGCGAGCAGTGCCAGGTCGTCCTCAACGTGAGCTTTCTCAACAACGCGGACGTCGACGGCACCACGCCGCCCCCATCGGGGGCGCCGAACGTGATGATCGCCGCGGGAGGCACGCAGCTCGACAAGATTTTCGACGCCGACTACATCGATGTGTGGCAGTTCCACGTGGACTGGAAGGATCCGTCGAAGACGAAGTTGATCGGTCCCGAAAAAATCTCGGTCGCGCCGTATCACTTCCTGTGCGACGGCCAACTGACCAACTGCGTCCCGCAGCCGGGCACCGACCGCCGCCTCGACGCGCAGGGCGACAAGATCATGCAGCGCGTCGTGTATCGGCGCATCGGGAATCGCGAGTCGATTGTCGCCGTGCACTCGATCAACACGGCGGCGGGCGGCGGCGGCGTGCGCTGGTACGAGCTGTCGATCGACAAGAAGCGCAACGTCACGCTCCGACAGCAGGGCACCTATGCACCGGATGGCTTCTACAGATGGATGGGCAGTCCGGACATCGATCGCATGGGCAACATCGGAATCGGCTACTCGTTCGGGGGCACGCCGAATTTCGCCGGCCAGCGGTTTGCCGGCCGCCTTGCCGGTGACCCGCTCGGACAACTGACACTCAAGGAAGCGGTGCTCGTCGAAGGCGAAGCGTCGCAGACCAACACACTGCGCTGGGAGGACTACACGACGACCGCGTTGGACCCCTCCGACGATTGCACGATGTGGTATGTGGGCGATTACCTGAAAAAGGCTGCGGAGAGCTACTCGACGAAGATTGGCGGCTTTCGGATGCCGGGCTGTCGGTAGGTTGTAGGGCGCGTCTTCAGCTCTCGGCAACTGTATGCCACACACATCAACCGCGCTTCGCGACGCGATTCGTTCGAAGGACGCCTCGCGGGTTGCGCGCGTGCTCGAGGATCAGCCGGATCTCAAGGCCCGCTTGAACGAGCCTCTTGACGGAGGCGCGTTCGGCGGGACCGCGCTTCTGGCGGCGGCCGGCCAGGCGAACGGCGACATCATCGACGTGCTGCTCGCGGCCGGCGCGGACATCAATCAGAAAAGTCACTGGTGGGCCGGTCCGTTCGGCGTCATGGACGACGCGTGGCGCGAGCCATGGATGCCCGAGTTCCTGATAGCGCGCGGTGCGCGGCTCGAGATTCACCATGCCGTTCGTCTTGGGATGATCGACGAAGTACGCCGCATGCTCGACGCCGATCCTGGGCTCGTGCACGGGCGCGGAGGCGATGGCCAGCTGCCGCTCCATTTCGCGCAGACGATCGAGATGGTGGAGTACCTTCTGGGCCGTAGCGCGGACATCAATGCGCGGGACGTCGATCACGAGTCGACCGCGGCTCAGTACATGGTCCGGGACCGTCAGGACCTCGCGCGGCTCCTCGTCAACCGCGGAGGCGATACAGACATTCTCATGTCGGCGGCGCTTGGCGACGTCGACCGCGTCCGCCGCTTCCTCGAGCAGGATCCCGCCTCGGTCCGGACGATGGTGTGCGAGGAATTTTTTCCGAAACGTGATCCGCGTGCGGGCGGTACGATCTACATCTGGACCCTCGGATGGCACCAGACGGCTCACACGATCGCCCGGGAGTTCGGACATGAGGCGATCTACCGCTTGCTCATGGACCGCACACCGGACGCCATGAAGCTTGGAGTTGCGGCGCTCGCCGGCGATGAGGAATTGGTCCGCAAACTGATGGTCACGCGTCCCGATCTCGCGGCGGCGCTCACCGACGACGACCGTCGCCTTCTAGTACACGCGGCCGCGAGGGAGAACCTGCACGCCGTTCGGGCGATGCTCGCCGCCGGGTGGCCGGCCGACGCGCGCGGACGCGACAACGTGACGCCGCTGCACTGGGCGGCGTTTCACGGCAACGCCGAGATTGCGGGCGAGCTGCTGCGACACGGCGCGCCGCTCGACGTGCGAGACAATGAATTCCACGCGCTGCCGCTCGGCTGGGCGATCTACGGATCGGTGAACGGCTGGCATCCCGACCGCGGCGACTTCGCCGGCGTCGCGCAGGCGCTGCTCGATGCCGGCACGGTCGCCCCGGAAGGCGCGGAGGAGTCGGGGAGCAGTCCTGTCCGCGACGTCCTTCGACGCCATCGAGAGCGCGGCCATGCGAATTCCTGAACGGAGCTGACATGAGAGCATTGAAGACTGCCTCGATTGCGGCGTGTCTCGTGGCCGTGGTGTTTGTCTGCCGGACGAACCACCTTCGCGCGCCGCTACGGTGGTCCGCCGTAGCCGTGGCGGAGGCGGAAGCCCTGCACGGCGACGCCGTTTCGCCAAGCGATATTGGAATGCAGGATGTCAGCGCGGCCGCGCTCGCGGCGGAAAATCCGCCGCCGAACGGCGTGTGGGTCGACTCGCTCGATCTGAGCACCGCGCCGATCCGTCGTCCTCGCCGCTTCGGACGCGGGCAGACGACGCCTCCGCCGCCGCTCACGTTCAAGCTCGGCGACACGGTGTATCCGCATGCTGTTCCGCTGCTGTCCGACGGTGATCTGACGATCGATCTCGCCGGCGGCGCGACGCGGTTCGTTTCGATGGTCGGCATTGACGACGCGCCGCCTCCAGCGCCGCCGGCAGGCCGCGCGAATGGGCGTGCGACGCCGCCGATGCCGCCACCGCCTCCGCAGGGCAGCGTCATCTTCGGCGTGTGGCTCGACGGGAAGAAAGCGTTCGACAGCGGAATTATCCGCGTCGGCGACGCGCCGAAGCCGGTCTCCATCGATGTGTCCGGCGCGAAGCAGCTCGTACTCGCCGTTGCCGATGCGAACGACGGCACGGCGGGAGATCTGGCCGACTGGGCGGGTGCCGCGATCATCACGAAGCCCGGCGCTCAGCAACCGCGCATCGCCGCGCGCGAGCCGGAACCGGCGCCACAGATCGCGTCGATCCATTCGAGCGAGCCGCAATTGAACTATCCGCGGATCACTGGCGCGACGCCCGGCCGGCCGTTCCTCTTTCGAATCCCCGCGTCCGGCGACGATCCGCTCACGTTCAGCGCCGAACACTTGCCATCGGGCCTGACGCTCGATCCGAACACGGGTGTGATCACCGGCGCCTTGAAGGAACCGGGACGCACCAATGTTCAGGTCACCGTGCGCAATGCGAAAGGCATGTCTAACGCGGTGATCACCATTGTCGGCGGCGAACACCAGCTGGCCCTGACGCCGCCGCTCGGCTGGAATTCATGGAACGCGTGGGGACCGCTGGTGGACGACGCGAAAGTGCGCGCGGCCGCGGATGCGCTCGTCAGCAGCGGCCTCGCGGACGAGGGCTACACCTACGTGAACATCGACGACGCGTGGGAGGGCGGCTGGCGAAAGGGACCGAACGGGCGCAACGACGGCCAGGCAGGCCGCGACGCGAACGGCGAAATCGTCACCAATGAAAAGTTCCCGGACATGCACGCGCTGACCGACTACATCCACAGCAAGGGGCTCAAGGCCGGCATTTATTCGGGACCGGGTCCGACAACGTGTCAGGGCCTGATGGCGAGCTACCAGCATGAGGCGCAGGATGCGCGCACGTGGGCGAAGTGGGGCTTCGACTACTTGAAATACGACTGGTGCTCGTACAGCCAGATCGAGCCGCTCGCGTCGCGCGCGCCGCTCGACGCGCTGCAGAAGCCGTATCGTCTGATGCGCGGCGTGCTCGACTCGCTCGATCGCGACTTCGTCTTCTCCCTGTGCCAGTACGGCTGGGGGAATGTGTGGGAGTGGGGCGCCGACGTCGGCGGGAATCTCTGGCGCGTGACCGGCGACATCACCGACACGTGGCCGTCGACGTCGTCGATTGGCTTCCAACAGACCGGCCACGAGCAGTACGCCGGGCCTGGCCACTGGAACGATACCGACATGCTGGTCGTCGGCAATCTCGGATGGGGACGGCAGGACGGAACGCGGCCGACCAATCTGACGCCGAACGAACAGATGACGCACATCTCGCTCTGGGCGCTGCAGGCCGCCCCGCTCATCATCGGGGCGGATCTATCCAAGGCGGATCAGTGGACGATCGATCTGCTCGGCAATCGTGAAGTGCTCGCTATCAGTCAGGATCCGCTCGGCAAGGCGGCGCACAGGATCTCGACCGACGGCTGGACCGAGGTCTGGGCGCGCCCGCTGTCGGACGGCTCGGTTGCAGTTGGGTTATTCAATCGATCTCCGGAAGCCGCACAGATGTCGGTGAAGTTCGCCGACGTGAGCGTCGAGAGTCAAAGGCCGCCGATTGAGTTTGTATGGAC
>JBOGIZ010000918.1:0-2628 GCA_050747805.1 Vicinamibacterales bacterium
CCGATCGGCACCGCCAATGCCGGCATATGCCGCCAATAATCACGAGGACCACATGAGAACCGCCGCGATCGTCACTCTCGTTCTCGCGCTCACGCCAGCCGCCGCCCAACGGCGCCAGCCGCCCGCCGCGTCGCAGCCGCCCGCCGCGGCCGATCGCGACGTCACCCGCGCGACGCTCGGCAACGGCCTCCGCGTCGTCATCATCCGCGACACGCTGGCGCCGGTCGTGACCGTCGAAGACAACTATCTCGCCGGGGGCAACGAGACGCCGACGGGATTTCCCGGCATGGCGCACGCGCAGGAACACATGGCGTTTCGCGGATGCGCGGGCCTCACGGCGGACCAGATCGCCGCGATCTACGCGCAGCTGGGCGGCGACGGCAACGCCGACACGCAGCAGAACATTACGCAGTACTTCACGACGGTCCCGTCGGCCGACGTCGACGTGGCGCTGCGAGTCGACGCGTCCTGTATGCGGAACGTCGACGATGCGCAGTCGGAGTGGGCGAAGGAGAAAGGCGCGATCGAGCAGGAAGTCGCGCGCGACCTCTCGAGCCCCATCTACAAGTTCATCACGCGGCTGAACGAAGACGTCTTCTCGGGCACGCCGTACGCGCACGACGCGCTCGGCACGCGCGAGTCGTTCGACAAGACGACCGGCGAGGCGCTGAAGACGTTCTACACGGATTGGTACGCGCCGAACAACGCGATCCTTGTCGTCGCCGGAGACGTCGACCCGGCGAAAACACTGGCAACGGTACGTGAGCTCTATGGAAGCATCCCCCGCCGCGCTGTCGCGGCGCATCCCGCGATCACGCTCGGTCCCGTCAAGCCCGAGAGCTTCACGCTCGACAGCAATCTGCCGTTCACGCTCGCGCTGATTTCGTTCCGCCTCCCGGGGACCGACAGCCCCGACTACGCCGCAACGCGCGTCATGGCGGACGTACTTGCGAGCCAGCGCGGCAACATCTACGCGCTCGTGCCGCAGGGCAAGGCGCTCGGGGCGCAGTTCGAGCTCGACGAAACCTACCCGAAGGCGAGCGTCGGCTTCGCCCTCGGCGTGCTGCCGGCGGGCACGGATCCGTCGGCCATCGTCGCCAGCCTGTCGTCGGTCATCGCCGACTACACGCGAACCGGCGTACCGGCCGATCTCGTCGACGCCTCGAAGCGAAGCGAAATCGCGAGCGCCGCGTTCCGCAAGAATTCCATTCCCGATCTCGCGGCCGAATGGTCGCAGGCGCTCGCCGCCGAAGGACGCCAGACCCCCGATGAAGACGTCGACGCGATCGGCAAGGTCACGACCGACGACGTGAATCGCGTGCTGCGCGAGTATCTCGCGGCCGACAAATCCATTACGGCGACGCTCGTCCCGAAACCGTCGGGAGAGCCGGTGTCGTCCAAGGGATTCGGAGGCAACGAGCAGTTGACGGCGGCGCCGACCAAGCCCGTGGTCCTGCCCGCGTGGGCCGACGCCGCGCTATCGAAACTGCAGGTACCGCCGGAAGCGATCACCTGGACCGATTCGACGCTTGCGAATGGTCTGCGGCTGGTCGTCAAGACCGACCGGACGAGTCCGACCGTCACCGTCGCCGGCAACGTGCGTCATCAAGAGGATCTGCAGGCGCCCAACGGCAAGGACGGCATCGACGACGTGCTCGGCGAGCTGTTCTCCTACGGCACGACGACGATGGATCGCGTGGCGTTTCAGAAGGCGCTCGACGACATCGCCGCGCAGGAATCGGCGGGCTACGACTTCTCGCTGAAGGTGTTGAAAGGCAACTTCTCGCGCGGCGTTCAGCTCCTTGCCGACAACGTGCTCCATCCAGCGCTCCCCGACCGGGCGTTCACCATCGTCAAGCAGCAGACGATGCAGTTCGTGGCCGGGCAGATGAAGAGCCCGGGCTTCCTGACCGACAAGGCGCTGCGGGAGGGGCTGCTGCCCGCCGACGATCCTGGCCGGAGAGATCCGACGCCGCAAACGGTTGGATCGCTCAGCGGCGCGGACGTGCGGGCCTATCACGACGCGACGTTCCGGCCAGACCTCACGACCGTCGTCGTGATCGGCGACGTCACCGCCGCCGACGCGCGCGCGACGATCGAACAGTGGTTCGGCGGCTGGAAAGCCGAAGGGGCGAAGCCCGACGTCGATCTGCCGAAGGTGCCGGCGAACGCGCCGGCCGAAACGACGGTGCCGGATCCGAGCGCGGTCCAGTCGTCGGTCGTGCTCGCGGAAGAAGTCGGCATCACGCGGTTCGATCCCGATTACTACGCGCTGCAGGTGGGCAACAACGTGCTGGGCGGCGGGTTCTACGCGACGCGCCTTTATCACGACTTGCGGCAGGAGACGGGCTACGTCTACAACGTGGACGACAGCCTTCGGGCCGGCAAGACGCGCAGCGTCTACAGCGTCAGCTACGGGTGCGACGCGGTGAACATTCCGAAGGCGCGCGATCTGATCGTGCGCGACCTGCGCGCGATGCAGGCGGCCGATGTCACGCCGCAAGAGCTGCAGCAGGCGAAGGCGCTGCTCCTTCGTCAGATGCCGCTCGGCGAATCGAGCGAGGACGCGGTTGCGGGCGGGCTGCTCGGCCGCGCGCAGATCGGCCTGCCGCTCGACGAACCGGCGCG
>JBOGIZ010000919.1:0-8773 GCA_050747805.1 Vicinamibacterales bacterium
CGGCTATCCGCTCGATTTGGATGGGATGCTCGACTACGTCGGGCGCCCCGCGATCCTGAAGCCCTATTCGGGCGGCGGCTGGAAGCACGTCTACAAGGTCAACAACCGCGAGGAGTTGCTCTCGGCCTACGAAATGACCGGGCCGTACTGCATGACGCTGCAGCAGTTCATTCACTTCGATCAATATGTGCGCTGCTTCACGTTCGGCAAGACCGACATCATTCCCGCCCGCTACGATCCGCACGCGCGCCGCTATCTGGTCGAGCACGAATACCTCGCGGCGGATCTCGGCGCGCGGATCGTGCGCGACGCGCAGGCGTTGAACACCGCGCTCGGGTACGAGATGAACACGATCGAATTCGCCGTCGAGGACGGCGTGCCGTACGCGATCGACTTTCTGAACCCCGCGCCGGATTTCGAGCGCGATCGCATCACGCCCCACTACTTCGACCTCGTCGTCGAGCGCATGTCCGCCCTTGTCATCGATCGCGCGCTCAACGGCCACCCGCGTCAGACGTGGCCGCAGTGGGCGCAGATGGTCGGGCTCGCAGCGGGCGCGCCCGAGACCTCGGTGTGATGGCCAGCGCGGACCCGATCGCCGCGTGGCACGCGCTGCTGCGCGAGAGCGCCTGCGCCGCCACCTGTGGCGACCTCGCGTCGCGCATGCGCGACCGCGGTCTGACGTTCGGCGGACGCCTGCTCTGCCCATTTCTCCGCCCGTTCTTCCTGCAGAGGGAGGACGAACGGCGCGTCGCGCGCGCGGCGGAAGCCCTCTGGCGCCTGGGCGAGCGGCTGGCGCGGGAGGCCGCGCGCGATCGGGCGCTGCTCGACGCGCTCGGGTTGAGCGATGCGGAGATCGATCTCGTGTCGATCGATCCGGGCGCAGGACCGGCGAGCACCGCCGCGCGGGCCGACGCGTTTCTGCTGCCAGAGTCGCTGCAATTCGCGGAGTACAACGCCGAATCTCCCGCTGGTCCGGCCTACAGTCAGGGTCTCGCGGAGCTCTTCGACGCCGATCCGCTGATGACGTCGTTCAAGCGGCAGTTCGACGCCCGCTACTACACGCCCGTCGGCGCGCTGCTCGACGCGCTGATGGCCACCTACCGCGAGTGGGGCGGGACGGCGCGCCCGCCGCGCACGGCGATCGTGGACTGGCGGGAGGTCCCGACCTACAGCGAGTTCGAGCTGCTCCGCGACGCGTTCACCGCCGCGGGCGTGCCGACGACCATCCACGATCCGCGCGACCTGGAGTTCCGCGGCGGCGTCCTCACGGCCGGCGGCGAACGGATCGATTTCGTCTACCGTCGAGTGCTGATCAACGACGTTCTCGCGCGGCGGGACGAATGCCGGGCGCTCGTCGACGCGTACCGCGCGGGCGCGGTGTGCGTCGCCAACAATTTCCGCTGCAAGATCGCGCATAAGAAGGCCTTCTTCGCGATCCTCACGAACCCGCGGCATCGCCGGCTGTTCGATCCGGCAGACCTCGACGCCGTGTCGGCGCACGTGCCATGGACGCGCGTGATCGACGAGAGCCACGCCGCGCTGCTCCTCCTCGATCGAGAGCGATACGTGATCAAGCCGAACGATGAATACGGCGGATCGGGCGTCACGCTCGGCTGGGAAGCCGATGAGGGCACGTGGGAACGCGCGCTGCACAAAGCCAAAACCGGCGTCTGGGTCGCGCAGGAGCGCATCAACATCCGGCGCGAGACCTTCCCGATCTGCACCGGGGAAGATATCGCCGCGCGCGACATGTTGGTCGACTTCGCACCCTACGTGTTTCGAGGCCGCGTCGCGGGTTATCTCACGAGGCTGAGCGCGACCGGTCTCGCAAACGTGACATCGGGCGGCGGTCAGGTGCCCGCGTTCGTCGTCTCGCCACAACCCTGATGGGGATGTCTGCCGCCGTGTTTGGTTCCTTTGCTCCCGAGCTCGCGCCCGGTGCGCGCAACGCCGTCAACGTGTGCCTCGCGATCCGCCCCGGCGAACGCGTCGCGCTCGTCGCGGACGAGGCAAGCCGCGAAGTCGCGGCCAGTCTCGAGGCGGCGATCGAGGACGCCGGCGCGGCGTCGGACGCGGTGCTCGTCGAGGACGTCGCGCGTCGGCCGCTGACGGCCGCGCCGCCCGAGGTACTCGCGGCGCTCGAGACGTGCGATGCGGGCATCCTCTGCGTCCAGCCGCGCCAGGGAGAGCTGGGCGCGCGGATGACGATCGTCGAAGCGGTCGAGCGCCGGCGGATCCGATATGCCCATATGGTCGGCGTCACTCCGGCGATCATGATGCAGGGCATGCGCGCCGACTATCAGCTCGTCGATCGCCTGAGCCGCGCGCTCTGCGAGCGGATGAAGCGGGCCGCCACGCTGCGTGTCGCGACTGCCGCCGGGACGTCGCTCGTCGCGACGTTCGATCCGTCGCTCGCCTGGATCAAGACGAGCGGTCTCATCAGCACGCGCTACTGGTCCAATCTGCCAGCCGGAGAGGTGTTCACGACGCCGGCGGCGGTGGACGGCGTCTTCGTCTGCAATGGGACGGCGGGAGACTACTTTGGACCGAAGTATGGCGATCTCTCCGCGGAACCGCTCACGTTGACGATTGCGGACGGCCGCCTGATCCGCGCGCAATCGGCGCGATCCGACCTCGAACACGAGTTCTGGACCTACTGCCACACCGATGCGAACAGCGACCGCGTCGGCGAGCTCGCCTTCGGCACCAACATCGCGCTGAGCGACATGATCGGCATCCTGCTGCAGGACGAAAAAGTGCCGGGCGTCCACCTCGCCTTCGGCGATCCGTACGGCAGCCAGACGGGAGCGAACTGGAAGTCGCGCACGCACGTCGACGTGCTCACGCGGGAGTGCGACGTCTGGATCGACAAAGACCAGGTCATCGCAAAGGGGCAGTACTTGCTCGAACAGCTAGGACTGTAGCTGCTCCCCCAAAACTCATCGCTTATGTGTCATCGGTAATCGATCATCGACCATCGCTCATCGACCATCGCTCATCGACCATCGCTCATCGGCCATCGGCCATCGGCCATCGGCCATCGGCCATCGGCCATCGACCGTCACCCATTCGCCAGATACGTCCACATCTGATGGTGCCAGTACGGCCAGTCGTGCCCGCCCTCGGGTCCCCAGTCGTCCAGAAAATGACGAATGCCGCGGCTCGAGAGGATTCCCGACATGCGGTACGCTTCGGCGGGATGTTCGTGCGGCCCGCTGCCCGTCGCCAAGTGGATCTCGCACGTCGAAAGCTGCCGCAGGGCCGCCGGATCGCTCAGGTTCGCGGCGTAGTCCACGGGGTTGTTGAAATAGAAGTTGTCGTCATAGTCGCCGTCCATGAAGCGCTTCATGTCGTACACGCCCGAGAGCGCGTAGCAGCGCTTGACGATCTCGGGATGCTTGAGGAGCGTGTTCGCCGCGTGATAGCCGCCGAGCGACGCGCCCATCGTCCACACCGGCAGGTCCGGCGTGCGGGATTGATGGCGCACGAACGGAATCACCTCGTGCACGATGTAGTCGTCGTACTGCCGCTGCATCCAGCTGCGATGCCGGGGATGCGCGGCGCGATTGCCATACGAGTCGGCGTGGTTCGTATTCACAGCAAAGATCTTGGCGCGGCCCGCCTCGATATGATCGGCAATCGCGCCGATGAGCCCCTGTCGCTCGTATTCCCACTCGTCGCCGCCGGTTGTCGGAAACGCGATGATGGGCGGGCCCCAGTGGCCGTAGACGACGACGCCCATGTCGCGGCCGAGCCGCGGAGAAAACCAGTACTGCGCCTCGCGCTGCATAGTCGACAAGCTTAATGGAGAAACATTCGTTCGATCTGTGGTCGCCGCAGCTTCGCAGCCGTCGGCGCATCGACGTGTACCTGCCAGCGGCATACGGGACGGGACGCCACCCTGTGGTCTACTTGCAGGATGGCCAGAACCTGTCGGACCCGGCGACGGCGTTCGCGGGCCGCACCTGGCAGCTTGACGTCGCGCTGCCGCGGCTGGCGGCACGCGGCATCGCCCCGATCGTCGTCGGCGTGCACCATGCCGGGGAACGCCGCCTTGCAGAGTACAGCCCGTTTCCCGACGCGAAACATGGCGGCGGCGACGGCGATCGGTATGTGCGATTTCTCATCGACACGGTGAAGCCGCGCGTCGATGCCACGTACCGCACGCGCCGCGACCGTGACGCGACGGCGATTCTCGGCTCATCGATGGGCGGGCTCATCGCGCTCTATGCGTTTTTCCGGCGACCATCGCCGTTCGGGCGCGTGGGCGCGCTCAGCCCATCGATCTGGTTCGGCGGCGGACGCATGCTGACGTACGTTGAGGAGTCCCGCGTCACAAGAGGGCGCATCTATCTCGACGCCGGCACGTCGGAAGGCGCGGACACGGTCCGCAACGCGCGTGCGCTCGCGCGGATTCTCAAGCGCAAAGGCTATCAATCGCGCGATTCTCTGCGCTACGTCGAAGCCTCGGGCCATCAGCACCGTGAGCAGGATTGGGCCAAACGTCTCCCCGGCGCACTGGAGTTTCTGCTGTCGGAACCGGTGCCTGGTAACCGGTAACCCGCAATCGCCCATCGCCCATCGCCCATCGCCCATCGGTCATCGCCCATCGCCCATCGCCCATCGGTCATCGCCCATCGTCCATCGCCCATCGCCCATCGCCCATCGCCCATCGGCCATCGGCCATCGGCCATCGGCCATCGCCCATCGCCCATCGGCCATCGGTCATCGCCCATCGCCCATCGCCCATCGGTCATCGCCCATCGGCCATCGCCCGTCGGCCCGTGCTACTCTCCCTTCGTGCGCGCGCTCGGCATCGATTACGGCGATCGCCGAATCGGCCTCGCGCTCTCTGATGCGACCGGCCTGCTGGCGAGCCCCTGGAAGACGATGACGAACGACGGCAACCTGCGCGGCGCCGCGGCGCGGCTCGCCGGCGAAGCGCGTGCGCTTCAAGAGGAAGAGGCCGGGCTCAGCGTCATCGTGCTGGGCTTGCCGCGCCGCCTGAACGGCGAGCCGAACGAACAGACGCCGCGCGTCGAAGAGCTCGCACGGCTGCTGACGGCTGAAAGCCCGCTGCGGGTCGTGCTGCAGGACGAGCGGCTCACGAGCCGCGCCGCCGACGAGCTGCTGGCGGCACGCGAACCCGACTGGCGGCGTCGAAAACAACAGATCGACGCCGTCGCCGCGGCGCTTATCCTCCAGGACTTTCTCGATCATCAGCCGCGCCCGTGAAACGGTTCCTTCTTGTTCTCGTGTTGCTGCTCGTGGCGGCCGGCGGGGCCGCGCTGTGGATATACGCGCGCGCGACGCGTCCGTACAAGGGGTACAGCGCGGGTGAGCAGTTCGTCGAGATTCCGCCGGGCGCCGGCACCGTGACGATCGCGCGGCGCCTGGCCGATGCCGGCGTCGTGCGCGACGTCAACAGCTTCAGGGTCGCGTTGTGGCTGGACGGGAAGGCGCGGCACCTGCAGGCCGGCGAGTATCGCTTCGATCATCCAGTGTCGGCGCGCGACGTCGCCGACAAGATCGCGCGCGGCGAAGTCTACGTGCGGCCGATCACGTTTCCGGAAGGGCTCACGGTCAAGCAGATGGCGGCGGAGTTCGAAGCCAAGCAGTTCGGCGCCGGCGCCGATTTCATCGCAGCCGCGAAGAACGCAGCACTCATCGGCGCACTCGACCCCGAAGCCCACGATCTCCATGGGTATCTCTTCCCCGACACCTACGCGCTGCCGCGCAAGGAAACGGCGGCGCAGCTCGTCGCCCGGATGGTGACCGATTTCCAGAAGGCGGTGACCCCCGAGATGCTCGACGCCATCGCCGCGCGCGAGCTCAGCATCCACCAGTGGGTGACGCTCGCGTCGATCGTCGAGAAGGAAACGGGCAATCCAAGCGAGCGTTCGCTTGTGGCGGCGGTGTACCTCAATCGCCTCAAACTGGGGATGGCGCTGCAGTGCGACCCGACCGTCATCTTTGCGCTCGATCGTGCGGGGCTGTACGACGGGAACCTCACCCGCGCGAACCTGCGGTTCGATTCGCCGTACAACACCTACCGCTATCGGGGTCTTCCGCCGGGACCGATCGCCTCACCGGGCCGCGCGTCGCTCATCGCCGCGGCGCATCCCGCCGACGTGCCCTATCTCTATTTCGTCGCCAAAGGCGACGGCACGCACGCCTTCGCGTCGACGCTCGCCGAACACAACCGCAATGTCGAGCTCTACCAACGGCACGGGAAAAATTAGTGAATTGGTGGATTGGTGAGTTGGTGAATTTGCATTTCTTAAAGGCGCGCTACCGCGCGCCTCAGCCGCCCCATTTGAGCTTTTCGCGCAGAACCGCGAAGTAGGTGCGCTGCGGCGACTTCACGAGGCGGATCGCGATCGGCGATTTCCGTACGCTCACTTCGTCGTCGGCCTGCAGCGAAAAGCCCGACTGGCCGTCGAACGTGACGAACACGTCGTCGTGGCCATCCATGATCGGCCGCACGCGAACCTCGACCTCGCCCGGTATGACGACGGGGCGGTTCGTCAATGTGTGCGGGGCGATCGGCGTGAGCAGCAGGGCATTGACCGATGGATGGACGATCGGCCCGCCCGCGGCGAGATTGTAGGCCGTGGATCCCGTCGGCGTCGCGATGATGAGGCCGTCGGCCCGCACGCGCGTGACGGTCTGCGCGTCCACCATCACCGATATCTCGATGATGCGCGACAGCGCGCCTTTTGTGATCACGATGTCGTTGAGGACGATGTGCTCGGCGAATGGCGCGTTCTTGCGGATGGTGCGCGCGATGAGCATCGCGCGCGTGTCCATGGTCGCGCGGCCCGCCAGCACGGCCTCCAGCGCGTCGTACAGCTCGGGAAGCGCAATCTCGGTCAGGAAGCCGAGGCTTCCAAAATTGACGGCCAGGATCGGCACGTTGCGCCCCGCGCGCGCGATGCGCCCGGCCATGCCGATGAGTGTGCCGTCGCCGCCCAGAAGGACGATGAGATCGCACGAGCGCGGCAGATCGTCCGCCGCTGACGTGGGACGGCCTTCAGGAACGCCCGCCAACTGTGCCGTATCGCTCTCGAATACCGTGCGCACACCGCGCGCTTCGAGCCAGCCGGCGAGCTCGGCCAGCACGCCGGCCGCGGCCGCGAGGTTGCGCTTGGCGATGAGTCCGACGGTCGCGATCGAATCAGACGGCGGCATGCGTCAGGTGCAGAAAAAATTCGCGGTTCCCTTCGACGCCCGTAATGGGCGACTCGACGCGGCCCGCGCGAACCAATCCTAGCCGATTCGCCGCGTCGGCGACGTCCTCGACCACGCGCGCCTGGACGGATTCGTCCCGCACGAGTCCGCCTTTGCCAACCTCAGCGCGGCCGGCTTCGAATTGCGGCTTCACCAAGGCGACGAGGTGGCCTGCCGGCGCGAGCAGCGGGGCGATTGCCGGCAGCACCTGCTTCAACGAGATGAACGACACGTCGATCGTCACCACGTCAAACACACGCGCCGCCTCTGGCAGCGCGTCGGGCGTGATCGTCCGGGCGTTCACGCGCTCAATCACCGTCACGCGCGCATCGGTGCGGAGGCGCCAGTCGAGCTGCCCGTGTCCAACGTCGAGCGCGACGACGCGGGCCGCGCCGCGCCGCAGCAGTACATCGGTAAAGCCTCCCGTCGACGCGCCGACGTCGAGCGCGAGCGCGCCCGCGACGTCGATCGCGAACGTGTCCAGCGCGTGCGACAGCTTCACGCCACCGCGGCTCACGTAGGGATGATCGGGCTGGGCCAGCGTGACCTCCGCGCTCGAATCGACCGGAGTCCCCGCTTTCGAGACGACCGCTCCGTTGACGCGCACCACACCCGCCAGAACCAGCGCGCGTGCGCGCTCGCGCGAGGCAGCCAGTCCGCGCGCCACGAGCGCCGCATCGAGCCGCTCAGTGCGTTTGGCCACGGCCACGGCCACGGAATACGCGGAAGACACGGACTGGGTGGTTGCCACGGCCACGGAATACGCGGAATACACGGAATCGGTGGGCGCCAGGGACTAAGCGGACTACACGCGATGCCATATCGGTGAACGTAAGTGTTATTTCGTGTATTGCGTGTACTCCGTGGCGGCTCAACTCGATCGTCGCACGACCCACTGCGCGATCGCGGGCAAGTGTCCCGCGAGACCGGCCTGCGTGAGGGCCGCCAGCGCGCGATCCACGCAGGCGTCCGCCATGCGGCGGGACTCGTCCAGTCCGTAGAGCGCGGGGTAGGTCGGCTTGCCCGCGGCCGCGTCCTTGCCCGCGGTCTTGCCAAGCGCCGCCGACGCCGCTTCGACGTCGAGAATGTCGTCCACGATCTGAAAGGCGAGACCGAGCTCCGCCGCGTACCTGTCAACAGCGTCGAGCGGCGCGTCGGTCGCGGCCGCCATGACGGCGCCGGCGTTCGCCGCGGCTCGGATGAGCGCGCCCGTCTTGCGCGCATGCATCTCTCGCAGGTCGTCTCGGCTGATCGCGCGCGCGGCCCCCGTCGCCTCGAGATCGATCGCCTGTCCGCCCACCATGCCGCATGCACCCGCCGCGTCGGCGACGATGCGGAGCGCTCGCAGCTTGCGCGCGGCGACGGCGTCACCTTCGGGCTCGCGCGCCATGAGCGCAAAAGCCTCGGTCAGCAGACCGTCGCCGGCGAGAATTGCCATGCCTTCGCCGAATACGACATGGCTGGTCGGACGTCCTCGCCGCAGGGTGTCGTCGTCCATCGCGGGCAGATCGTCGTGGATGAGCGAGTAGGTGTGGATGCA
>JBOGIZ010000920.1:0-8335 GCA_050747805.1 Vicinamibacterales bacterium
CAGCACGGCGCTGGCCGCGGATCATTGGTATTACGCGGCGTTTGCCGCCGGTCAGGCGGTCTTCTACGGCTTTGCCGTCGCGGGCGCCGCATCCGAGCACGCCCGTGAACGTCTCGCGCGACTCGCCTATGCCTTCGTGATGCTGAACTACGCTGCGGTCGCCGGACTGGCAGCGCTGCGCCGCAGACGCGAGGTGTGGCGATGAATCCTCGACGGGCTTCCGGACAGCCCGAGCGCCTGACGTTCAACTGGGGCGCCTCGGCGGGCGGTCGCGTGCCGCGCGCCGCCGATACCCAGACGTACGGTCGCGAGGCCCCTGCCGCGCCAATCCCCGCGGAGACGGGCAACGGGTCGACGCGGGCGGCGGTCCGGCGCGAGCCGCGTGACTGGGCGTTCACATGGATGCTGCTGTTTACCGCGGCGCTGTTTCTGCGGCCGCAGGATTTGATTCCCCCGCTGCAGATTCTCCACCTGCCCGAGGTCACGGCCATCGCCGGACTCGCGTCCCTCTTCTCGAGCCGACTGCGCCGACGCCAGCCGCTCACACGCATGACGCCGGATTTGATGGGTGTGATTCTGCTGGGCGCGATCATCCTCCTGACCGCGCCGTTTTCGGTGTGGCCGGGCGGCTCGGTGCGATTGTTCATCGAGACGTACTCGAAAGTCATCCTCATCTATCTCCTCGCCGTGAATGTGATTTCCTCACCGCGGCGACTGGAGCGGTTCACGTGGATCCTCGTGCTGGCGGTGAGCTATGTCGCGCTGCTCGCGGTGCTCGACTACGTTCGAGGCACGAACATGATCGGACACGGCACGCGTGTGCGCGGCGCGGTGGGCGGCGTGCTGGGGAACCCAAATGATCTCGCGCTGAACATGGTGTCGTTCCTGCCGCTCGCCGCCTTCATCGCGATGCGTTCGGGTTCGATCGCGCGCCGGATCGTCGCGGCAGGCTGCGTGCTGCTGATGGTGGTCACCATCGTCGCCACGCAATCGCGCGGCGGGTTTCTCGGATTCATCGCGATGATGGTCGTCCTCGGGGCCTTCGCCGTTCGCCGGCGTCCCGCGTTTGTCGTCGTAGGCGCGCTCGCCGCGCTCTGCGCGCTGCCGATCGTTCCGGGGGACTACTGGCTGCGCCTGGCGAGCATCACCAATGAGAACCTCGACCCGAACGGCTCGGAGGCGGCCCGGCGCGAGCTCATGAAGGAATCGTTCCGCGCATTCGTCGAAAATCCGGTTACCGGCGTGGGAGCCGGACAGTTCGTGAACTGGGATCCCCAGCGGGATCAGGCCTCGCACGAAGCCCACGATGTGCTGCTGCAGGTCGCCTCGGAGCTGGGGATTACAGGCCTTGCGGTCTTCGTCTTCCTGATCGGCCGAGCATTTCTGGCCGTCTATCAGACACGGCGACTCGTGCGTGAGGCGAAGCGGCGGCGCGACCCCAGTGGACCGGATTCACCTATCGACGAGCACAGTCTGCAGCTGCTCGATGCGCATTCGGCCGCGATGGCGGCCGCGCTCACGGGCTGGACGGTGTGCGCGCTGTTCGGATCCGTCGCGTACAGCTGGACGTTCTACTATCTGCTCCTGCTGGCGGCAACGCCGCGCGAGATGCTGCGCGACGCGCTGCCGCACCGCACGCGCGCCGCGAGGCGCGTCCCGCCCGCGCTGGAGGTGGCGCGCGCGTGACCGCACGGTCGTTGCCGCGGGCGCCGGTCGAACTCCTCCGCCGGGCCGACCGCGCCGCCGCTCATCGATCCGGCCGGCGCCGCATTCTCGTCGACGCGCTCACACCGGTCAACTACGCGCTGATCGCGCGGGTCCACGCGCGCATGCGGGCCGATCCGCGCGTCAGCTTCTACTTCACGGCGAGTGACGAGCCGCGCCGCATGGGCGAGATCTACGCCCAGGCGCCGCCGGACATCCATCTGATTCACCCCGCCCGCGCAGCGCTGATGCACTTCGACGCCTACATCGCCTCCGACTTCATGTGGCCGTGGCTGCCGCGCGGCACCTGCCGGATCCAGTCGTTCCACGGCGTCGCCGGCAAGTACGGGTTCGACGCACCCACCGAGTCGATGCGTCAGTGGGACCGCCTTTTCTTCATCAACCAACGCCGGCTCCGGAACTTCGTCGCGTGCGGCGCGATCGATGCCGACAGCGCCGCGATCCGCCTCGTCGGCATGCCCAAAACCGACGGCGTCGTCGACGGAACCTTCGCGCGCGACGCCGTGCTCGAATCTCTTGGTCTGGACCCGGCGCGCCCGTCGGTGCTGTACGCGCCAACGCGATCCCCCGAGTCCTCGCTCAACACGATGGGTATGGATCTCGTTCGCGCGCTGATGCGCCTTCCGATCACGCTCATGGTCAAGCTGCACGACCGCCAGCGGGATCTCCGGCAGCCGTTCTCAGGCGGCGTCGACTGGGTCGCGCAGCTCACGCCTCTCCTGCGCGGCCACGCCGCGCTGGCGCCGGGCGCCGACATCTCGCCGTATCTTGTCGCCGCCGACGTCATGGTCACGGACCACAGCTCGGCGGGATTCGAGTTCCTGCTGCGGGACCGGCCGCTCGTCCGGATCCACATGCCGGCACTGATCGAACACGCCAATATCCATCCCGACTACGTCGAGCTGCTTGCATCGACCTCGCAATCGGTCGCCGATGCCGCCGGCGCCGTGTCCGCGGTGGAGCGCGGAATCGCGGATCCGCTTGCTCAGTCCGCGTCGCGGCGTGCCGTATCCGCCGATCTCTTCTACCGCCCGGGAACCGCGACATCGAGGTTCGTCGCAGAGCTCTACGAGGCAGTCGCGCTCGACGCGCCCCTGGCGTCGCGGACCGCGCAGGAGGGCCAATGCCGCTTGTCAGCGTGATCATGCCCGCCTACAACGCCGCCGCGTACATCCAGGATGCATTGTGGTCCGCCCTTGGCCAGACATTCCGCGATCTCGAGGTCGTCGTGGTCGACGATGGATCGCATGACGGAACCATCGCGATCGTACGCGACCTCGCGGCCGGTGATTCTCGCGTGCGTCTTATCGAGCAGCACAACGGCGGGGTCGCGACCGCGCGCAATGCCGCGCTGAGGGTCGCGCGCGGCGAGTTCCTGGCGCTGCTCGACAGCGACGATGTGTGGGCGCCCACGTTCCTCGAGGCCCAGCTGCAGGTCTTTCGCGACGCCAAGGTCGACATCGTGACCGGCAACGCCTTCGAGATCGACGGTCCGCGAGATGGCCATCCTTCGAGGCCGTATCCCGATCCCCGTCCCGATCCCGTGCTGGCGACGATCCTCGCCGATACCGAGGCGATCTTCATCATGAGCGTGTTCCGTCGCGAGGTCATCGAGCGGATCGGACTGTTCGACGAATCGATGCGATCGAACGAAGACTACGATTTCTGGCTTCGCGCCGCCGCGGCCGGCGCGACGTTCACGCGAAACGCTCAGCCGCTCGGTGCCTACCGGCGCCGTCGCGACAGCCTGTCGGCGAGCGAAGTCCGGATGCTGAGCGGCATTTTGACCGTGTACCGGAAGCTGCGCCCGTCGATTCTCGATCGACCGTCGGAGCTGGCGCTGCTCGACAGGCAGATCGACCGCTTCGAAACGGAGCTCCTCAGGGCGGAGGCGCGCGCGGCCATCGAAATGGGCGATCGAAGGGCGGCGGCTGCGCGGCTCGCAGAACTGCGGCAGCGCCGGCCAAGCGTGTCGCTCGCGGCTGCGGAGCTCCTCGCGCGTTGGGCGCCGGGACTGCTGCCGAAGCTGTACCGTCTGCGGCGCGCACGACGCGTGCGGCAGCACGCCTCGGGAGCTGTGGCATGAACGGACGACCGGGCGCAGGTCGTGTGTGTGCGCGATGAAATATTCCGTCGTTATCGCCACGTATAACCGCGCGGACGATTTGCGCGAAACGATTGCGAGCCTCGCCGCACTGAGTACCTCGGCATCGTGGGAAGTCGTGGTCGTCGACAACAATTCCACGGATGCGACGCGCGCCGTGGTCGCCGCGGCGGCGCAGACGTTTCCGGTCCCGCTTCGGTACGCGTTCGAGCGCGAGCAGGGGCGCAGTCCCGCACTCAATGCCGGCCTTCGCCTCGCCGGGGGCGACATTATCGTCACCACCGACGACGACGTGCGCATCGAGCCTGATTGGCTCGATCGGTGCGGCGATGCGCTCGACCGGCTGGCCTGCGATTACATCGGCGGTCGCGTGCTGCCGATCTGGGGCGGCCCCAGACCGCGGTGGCTCCCGGACCATGGCGGCAAGCACTGGGCCGTCATCGCACTGCTCGACTACGGCGGCGAGTCGCTCGAATTTGGGTCGCGGGTGCCGCTGGGAGTCAATATGGCGTTCCGGCGCCAGGCGTTCGATCGCGCGGGGCCGTTCGATCCCCACACAGGGCGAAGGGCGGGCACGCTGCTCGGCCAGGAAGTGCGCGAGTGGTGCATCCGCGCGCGGGCCGCGGGCCTGCGCGGCTGCTACGCACCCGAGATGGTCGTGCGCCACATCATTCCGGCGGCGCGCCTCACGAAGCGCTATTTCCGCCGCTGGTTCTACTGGCGGGGGATCAGCCGGGCGCGGCTCTACGAACGCGCCGGCCTCGATATGGAGGCGCCGGAAGCCACGACGCTCGATTTCCGGCGCGTGCCGCACCTCTTCGGCGTGCCGCGCTACCTGTATCGAAAGGCGCTCTGGAGCGCCGCGGCAGCCGCGGCGGCGGCCGTCCGCCGCGACTCCGTGGCCGCGTTCGATCACGAGCTGTGGCTCTGGTTCTTTGCAGGCATTGTCCGTCAGCGCTGGATCGATCGCCGGCGCATGGGCGCAAGGCCCGCGCTTCGATCCGCGTAACGAGGTATGTCCTTCATCCGCCGCATCACACCGGCGCTCCACCGCCTCGATCGCGCCGTCGGACGGCTTCGGCCGACGCGCGATGTGCTCGTCGAGCTGCGCACGCCCGTGTACTCCGCAGTTCTGGGGCCGATCGCCGAGCCTCTCGCCGCCGACCGGGCGATCCGGGTCTGGTATACGAGCGAGTATCCCGACCGCATCCGGCCGATCGTGCCGGCCGGCCGTTTTCTGACTCACGAACAGGTCGCGTGGCGGCGGTTCGATCTGTATCTGAACGGCGACCCCTGGGCGGCAGCGTGGCCGCACCGCTGCGCCCATCGCGTCAACTTCTTTCACGGCGTGGCGGGCAAGTACGACCTCGATAATCCGACCGGGTTGCCGATGGGATTCGAAACCTACGATCGGGTCGCATTCATCAACCGCGACCGCATGCGACGGTATCTCGGCGCGGGCGTCGTGACGACGGCGCAGGCGACGCTCGTGGGCTATCCGAAGCTCGATCGACTGGCGACCCGCGGCTGGAACCGTGACGACGTGCTTCGGTCGATCGGCGTCGATGGCGGCCGTCCCGTCGTGCTGTATGCCCCGACGTACTCGCACGCATCGTCGCTGCACCTGGCCGGCGAGGCGATCGTCGGCGCCCTGGCGGCCGCCGGACTCGGCGTGATCGTCAAGCTGCACGATCGATCGCTCGATCCGGATCCCCGCTACAACGACGGCATCGATTGGCGAGCCCGCTTCCGGGCACTCGAGCAGCCGGGCCGTGTGGTGTTTGTCGAGGCACACGACGCGTCTCCGTTGATGGCGGCCTCCGACGCGCTCGTGACGGACCACAGCTCCGTCGGATTCGAATTCCTCGTGCTCGATCGGCCTCTGCTCGTCTTCGACGCGCCCGATCTTGCCGGCGCCGCGCGCATCAACGTCGAGAAGATCGCGCTGCTTCGCAGCGCCGCCGGTGTCGCGCGCGGCGTGAACGAGCTGGCGTCGATGACGATCGCGGCGCTGCGCGATCCGTCCCGCCGGTCCGCCGACCGCCGGCGCGTCGCGGCAGACATGTTCTACGAGCCGGGCACCGCGACGGATCGCGCCGTGGCGCTCGCGCGGTCGTTCCTCTGGCCGGGGGCGGGCTCCATCGCGGTTCCCGCGCGTTCGGCGTCGTAAAGGAGCGGACACATGGCGGTCGACGCAACGATCCTGATCGCGACCTTCAATCGGGCGGAGCTGCTCGATGAAACGCTCGACTCGATCCGCAGACTGCGCGTGTCGTCCGGCCGTACTTGGGAAACGATCGTCGTCGACAACAACTCCACGGACCGAACGAAGGCGGTCGTCGAGCTCCAGGCGCACGACTTCCCGGTGCCGCTCCATTACGTGCTCGAGACGCGACAGGGGCGCTCGAGCGCGCTCAACACGGGCATCGCGCGCGCGGCGGGCGCCGTCATTGCGATGACCGACGACGACGTGCAGGTGGATCGAGGATGGCTCGACGCGGCGTGCGACGCCCTCTGCGGGGCTGACAAAACGATCGCGTATGCGGGCGGTCCGGTATGGCCGCTCTGGGAAATGTCACCGCCGTCATGGCTGGATCTCACCCGCGGCGATCTCTGGGGCACGATCGCGATCCAGGATCATGGCGACCAGCGGTTCGTGTACGAAGAGGCCCGGAAAGTGCCGCTCGGCGCCAATATGGCAGCAAGGCGTACGCTCTTCGACACGATCGGCGGATTCAAACCGGGCCTGGGCCGGAGCCGCGGACGTCTGGTGCTCGGACAGGAAGTGCCCGAGCTGCTGGTGCGTACGCGCGCGGCGGGATACCGCGGCCTCTATCTGCCGGCCATGCAGGTTCAACATCACATCCCGGCGTCTCGGCTGACGCCTGGATATTTCAAACGCTGGTGGTTCGGCAAAGGCGTGTCGCGGTCGATGATGGAGCGGATTCAGCCGGTCACCGATCGAGGCATCGATCTGCGCCGGACGCCGCATCTGCTGCGGGTGCCGCGCTACATGTACGGGTCGGCGCTGCGTGATCTGGCCGGGTGGATTCGCGAGGGCGTCAGACGCCGGCCGACCGAGGCGTTCCGCCGCCGCATGATGCTCGCGTACTTCGCCGGGTACTTCTGGGCACGGCAGCGGGAGCGGCGCGAGGCCGCTCCCGCTGCGTCTCACTTGATCGAGAAGACGGTCAGCACTGGCCGGTGATCGGACGGCGTGTTGCCGGTCGAATCGCGCGTGTCGTACACCTGCGACGACACGACCGAGAGGCTCGACTGCTTCGAATAGAAGATGTAGTCGATGCGGCCGTTCTTGGTCTGGCCGGTGTTGCCGGAGAACGCGATCGCAGTGCCGTTAGCGGCCGCCACGGCCCACGAATCGTTGTACGCCGCGTCGAACTCGGCGATGCAGTTCTCGTTCGGCCACGCGTTCATATCGCCCATCAGGATCCGATTTTCCGGCTGCGGTGCGGCCCAGCCCACAACCTCGGTCGCCTGCGTCAGCCGCAGGGTTGCGTCGTACGGATCGATGTGCGTGCTGATCAGCGTGATCGGATGGCCGTTCACCGAGATCTCCGCCATCGCGATGCTCCGGTCGCCGTTGTGGACGAGCTCGTAATGGTCGGTCGTCACGAACGGAAACGTCGACATGATCAGATTGCCTTTGCCGGCTGAACTCCACTGGCCGAATTCCTGGGCGAAGGTGTAGTACCACGTCTTTCCCGTCTTCGCCTCGAGCAGCGACTTGTACACCTCGGGATCGTCGGCATTGCCCCAGGAGTCGTCCTTCTCGATCTCGATGAAGCTGATGACATCCGGGTTGAAGCTGGCCGCCCACGTCGCCAGGCGATTCGGATCGTAGACGCCGTCGGTGCCATAGCCGCCGTGGTGAGTATTCCACTGCAACACGCGAAGGGTCGTCGTGCCGCTGCCCGACGAACCGCCGCCGCCTGAGGTCGTGCCCGAGCCCGAGCTGAACGCGAGCCAATTGATATCCGACACGGTGCCGCCCGAGCCATTCGCGTCCATCGCCAGGGTCACGACGTGCGTGCCCGCGGGCAGCGTGACGCCTGACTTCGTGGTGGTCTGCCACGTATTCCAGCCGCCGGTGTTGGGCAGCGTAATCGATCCGCTCACGTTGGTCCCGTCGACCGCCACGTGCACCGTTCCACCGGGACCGCTCGACGCCGACCGAATCTGGAGCGTGTAGCTGCCGGCGGCCGCGATGTTCGCGGTGTAATTGAGCCACTCGCCGGCGCGGACCGACTTCAGGTTGTAGCTGCCATCCACGTCGGTCGTGGTCCGAATGTCCACGTCGTCGGAGCGGTACACGCCCCCCGCGTTGCCGGGCGTCGTGTCGGAGTAGGCCACGCCTGCGGCGCCTTTGTCATAGTTCTCCGTCTCGATGCGGCCCGGCAGTGCAATCGGCGTCCCCGAATATGGGGTGGACGCGCCGGTGGTGGTGCCGCTCGTGCCCGTCGCGGAGCCGGTGACAACGGTCAGCAC
>JBOGIZ010000921.1:0-2129 GCA_050747805.1 Vicinamibacterales bacterium
TGCCTGGCGTACGTCGCCGCGATCCGGAACGCGTACGGGCGATCCGCGTCCGCCACAAAGGCCACGTGTTCGCGGCCTTCCTTCCGACTTTCCTGATCGAAGGTCGCGACGGCTGCGCCGGACGCATCGAGCACCATGATGATGACGTCGACGCCCTCTTGATCGACGGTCAGAGCCGCGCAGTCACCGGCGTGCAGATTCACAACGTACGTGTGCCGCTCTGCTCCGTTCAGAGCGCGCTCGACGGAGGCGCCCGGCGTCAACGGCGTACTGACCTCTGACTGAGCCTGCGCGCCGGTCGACGCGCGGGCGACAAGCAGGACGAACATGGCCGCCGCGAAAGACGCCGCGCGTCGAATCATTGGAGTTGCTCGAAAGCTGCGGTTTGGGGCGCTACTGTAGCACGGCCCGGAACGGATAGGTCCCGATGATGTCCGAATCGCCCGGCCGCGCCGCGGCGACTTCGACGAGATAGCGGCGCGATTGAAATGTCCCGGCCGGAATCGTGACGACGATGGACCTACCGCCGCCGGCTCTGGACGCAGCCACGCCTGGTGACTGCCAGATGACGGCGTTCGAGCTCGAGTCCTTGAGCGTGATGTCGAATCGTGTGAAATCGGTCGGCTCGAGCCGAAGCGTGAGCCGCACCCCATCGGTGCCGGAGGGAATCTGAAGGGACGGCAGTTCGGCCGGCCCCCGGGTCGTCGGCATCAGCGTGAGCGACACGATGCGGAGCCTGGCCTCTGTGCGGGCGGGCGTTCCTGGACCGATTGACGATGCAATCGTGGTCGCCGCCGAGCGGTGCACGATCGCAAAATAACCGGCGACCGTCGCGATAAAGAGAGCCGCGGCAGCCGCGAGTCCCCACGTCACCCGCGATCGGTGGCGAGGCGCGGAACCGCGCTGGTCGTGCGCGAACAACGCCTGAGCGAACAGGAGATCCTGGCGCCCGCGCTGGGATGCGAGATACCGCCGCTCCCAGCACTCGCGATCCTCTGCTGACAAGGCGCCCCGGACATACGCGTCGGCCAGGTCGTGTTCGATGCCGCGCAGGCGTTCCGCGAACTCGCCATCGACGATGCTCAGCTCATCGAAGCGCGCTGAGTCCTCCTCGCTCGACCTTCCGAGAAGGTAGCGGACGAGCGCCGTGTCGCCGGTCGGAACGGACGTCGCCATCTCTATGGATAAGACAAAAACGTCATGAGTCTTTCAGCTGCGCCAGACAGATTCTCAGCCGTTCCCGGAGGCGCGACGCGCGGATGGTCAGCGCGTTCAGACTGATCGAGCACCTGGCCGCGAGGTCCCGGCGCGCGGCGATCCTCGACGCCGGATCCCCGGAGTAGTACGCCAGGATAAGGGCGCGGTCGTCGAGATTCAGTTGCGCGAGGCACTGGTCGAGGCCATCGAGCAGGCGCTCCCGCCGCGCATCTCGAGATTCGGCGGTTTGGCGAACGTCACCATCGATTCCGACGCGCAGGTTTTCCGGGATGCGAAAGTACTCGAGCAACACGAAGCGGGCGACGATGTAACAGTACTGCGCGGGAGCGACCCCCGTAATGGAGCCTTCTTCCTGCAGGCGCCGCCCGACCCGTGCCAAGGTGTCGTCGGCGAGATCTTCCGGCCTCGTGCAGCCCTTTCGAGTGAAGTAGGCGATGAGCCGAGCCTGCATGTCGACATACGACTGCCCGTCAGACGCGACACCCGCATCAAGCCATACAATCAGGTTGTTGAAGTCAAGCGCCGTGGGCGCCCAGTTTTTTGTCAACCCCGCTCCGGATGACCGAGGAATGCTACTCCAAAGCGGAGTAGCATTAGGGGATGGTCATTTCCAAAGCCCTGACGATTAAAGGCGACCTCTCGGCCGCCGAGGACCTCACGATCGATTTCATTTTCGAAGGCTCGATCGAGGCGCCTGGACGGCGCGTCGAGTTTCCGCACGGGTCGCGCGTGCAGGCCACGGTCGTCGCAGCCTCGGTGAGTATCGACGGGGAGCTCGAGGGGCACATCGCGGCCGACCGGGTGGACCTCGCGTCCACCGCGGTGGTCAGCGGCAGCATCATCTCCCAGACGTTTCTGATCGAAGAGGGCGCCGTGTTCAACGGCCCGGTGAACACGGAGCGCGCCCGCGC
>JBOGIZ010000922.1:0-7869 GCA_050747805.1 Vicinamibacterales bacterium
GTTCACGACCGCTGTCCGAAGTCCCGCCTGGTCGGCAACCTCCCAGATCGTCTTGGCCTGCCGCTGCTCGCTCGTGACGAGCGACGGCTGCGTCAGCCGCAGCAGGTCGCTTGCGGTGGCGATCACCTGCGCGACCCGTCCGGTCCGCGCGACGACGCCGCGCAGTCCCGTCAGTCGGCGTGTTTCGAGGGCATGTACGCCGTGCACGTCGGGCGTGACGCCGGTCGCGATCGTCGTCCACGCTCGCGCCGGGTCGCTGGTGTTTTGCGGTTCCAGCGTCAGTTGTCGGCCGCCGAGCAGGTAGCGGAGGTTGGGCAGCGTGCCGCGAAGGGTCGCGAACGTCGCCGGGTCGAAGCCGTCGAGCGCGATGAGACGAATCGGCGCGCGGGAATGGATCACGAGCAGTTCGGGCGCACCCGCCCCACGCGCGCCCGGCGCGGCCGTCGCCAGGAGCAGCGCCGAGGCGCCCGCAAGCGCCAGCGTGCCGGCCGCCACGATGATGCGCCACGATCTCGGCGGCACTCGCGGCATCGCCGCCACCGGCCGTCCCGCTGCGAGTACGGCGAGGGCCGTGATTCGGACGGCATGCCCGACGAGCAGGCTGATCGCGACGGCGACCGCCAGCGCGAAGAGCGTCCACAGCGGCGCGCTCCAGCCGAAGCCGGCGTCCGCGGTCCGCCACCAGAACGTCAGATACGTGAGGCATCCTAGTGCGATCGTCCAGCGGATCGCTTCGGTCGCGACGCGGGCGCGCGCGGCGAAGCCGGCGTCCGGTGCGCGCACCAACGCCCGCGCGGCCAGTGAGGTGACGAAGGCCGTTGCCGCGAGCGCGATGAAAAACACCACGGCGAGATACAGCGCGATCACGAATGCGTCGCGCGCGCCGCTGATGAGACCAGGCACACGGCTGGCGACGCCGATCGCCGCCGCCGGCCCCAGCAGCACGCCGCCGAGCACGCCGACGCGCAGGCTCGCGCGAACCGCAAGCGCCGTCGGATGGCGGACCTCGTACGCCGGCGCGAGCAGGAAGCGATCGACACCCGCGTCCAGATAGCCAAGCGCGCGGAGCTGCTGGCGAAGCTCGTTGACCTTGTCGTCGGCCGGATCAGTCATCGTGCCTTCACCGTGCGGCGCCGCCGATCGCTCGCTCCACGGATCACAGACGTCTCGCGGCGACGAACGCGGACAGCTCACGCAGCCGATCGGCGCGCGCGCCAAACGGCGCAAGCGCCCGGTTGGCCGTGTCGCAAAGCTCGGCCGCAAGCTGGCGCGCACCGTCGACGCCGCTGAAGCTCACGAACGTGGTTTTTCTCGCGTCGGCCCGGACGGCCTTCCCGGTTTCGACCGGGTCCCCCTGTACGTCGAGCAGGTCGTCGACGATCTGAAAGGCGAGCCCGAGGTTCCGAGCGTACGCCGTCAGCGCGGCAATTGATTCCGGCGATCCGCCGGCGGTCAACGCTCCGCACGTCGCGGCCGCGATGAAGAGCGAACCTGTCTTGCCGCGATGGATCCGTTCGAGCGCGCCGAAGTCGATGGCGCGGTCGGTCGCGTCGAGGTCGAGAGCCTGGCCACCGATCAATCCCTCAGGTCCGACGGCGCCGGAGAGCGCGCGCGCGATGGCCGTCGCGAGATCGCCGTCATACGCGCGCGCGATCGTGTCATACGCAAGGTTCAGCAATCCAAATGCCGCGAGGATCGCAAGAGCTTCGCCGAACTCGAGGTGATTCGCCTTACGTCCGCGCCGCAGCGGCGCATCGTCCATGCTCGGCAGATCGTCGAGGATGAGCGACGAGGCGTGGACGAGTTCGATCGCGGCGGCCGCAGGAACGGCGCGTGCGGCCGAGCCGCGGCAGAGTTCCGCACAGACCAGGACGAGGACCGCGCGGACCTGCTTGGACGGCGCGAGCCCCGTGTGCGCCATCGCGCGCTCGACGCTTCCCGGGCCCCCAGAAAGCAGACGCTGCAATTCCGCGCTCACCAGTCGCTGACTGTCCGAGAAAAACGCGGGCAGTGCGGTCATTTCGGCGCGGGGCCGAAGATCAGCAGGTACTGGTAGCGCAGAAACGTTTCCCGCTTCTGCAGCACGAGTCCGGCGTCGCGCGCGTCGCCGACGACCTGCTCGGGATCCACGCGGTTTTCCATGATCGGCCCGGGACCCCCGCCGTCCCGTTTGAAATTGATGATGCCGATGCGCCCGCTCGGTTTGAGCGTCTTCGCCAGGTTGGCGAGGAGCGTGATGGGGTGTTCGAACTCGTAGTAGGAGTCGACGATGAGGACCGCGTCGAGGCTCGCGGGCGGAAGTCCCGGATCTTCGGACGTGCCGAGGACCGTCTTGACGTTGCGCAGACCTTCGAGACGTACGCGTTGCTGGATGGCCTCGATCATCGGCCGCTGAATATCCTCGGCGAAGACGAGCCCGTTCGGTCCGACGCGGCGGGCAAGGCGCACCGTGAACCATCCGCCGCCCGCGCCGACGTCGGCGACGCTGCTGCCGTCGCCGATGAGCAGCGCGTCCATGATGCGGTCGGGCTGCTGCCAGAGCTCGCGGTCGGGCCCCTCGAGCAGGCCGAGATCCTCGGGCGGGAAGAGGCGCGAGCGCTGTTGTGCGGTAAGCGGTGCGGCCACAACGCAGGCGAGCACGAGCGCCGCGAGCGCTTTCATCGGCGCTTCCTTTGACCAGCGGGCCGCTTCCGCGGCGTGACGGCCGCGCGGCGTCCCGCAATCCCTGGCGACGTCATCTCCTCAGGCGAGAGCACGGCCGCCAGTGTGGCTTCGGGCAGCAGCTTCCGCTCGCGGACGATCTCGGCGACGGGCCGTCCCGTGCGGACGGCCATCTTGGCGATCTCCGCGGTTTCGGCGTAGCCGATATACGGACTGAGCGCGGTGGCGACGGCGGTGCTGCGATCGAGCAGTTCGCGGCAGCGCGCCTCATCGGCGCGGATTCCCGCGACGCACCGATCCGTGAGGACCTGCATCGCCTGCCCGAAGATCGCCGAGGCGTGCAGCGCGTTCCACGCGATGACCGGCATCATCACGTTCAGCTCCAGCTGGCCGGCGTCGGCGGCCGCGAGAATCGCCGCGTCACAGCCGAACACCTGATGACACACCTGATTGACCATCTCAGGGACTGACGGGTTCACTTTACCGGGCATGATCGAGGATCCCGGCTGAACCGCGGGCAGCTGGATCTCGGCGATGCCGGCGCGCGGACCCATGCTGAGGAGCCGCAAATCCGAGGCGACCTTCGAGACCTCGACGGCGAGCCGCCGGAGCGCTCCCGAGTACGCGAGCACGTCGCCCATGCTCTGAGTCACGCGAAATCGATTGCGCGCCGGCTGCAGGCCGAGCCCTGTCGAACGTGACAGCTCTGCGATCGCGGCCCGCGCGAAGTCGTCGCCCGCGTTCAAGCCCGTACCGACAGCGGTCGCGCCAAGGTTCAGTTCGTGGAGGCTTTCGGCCGCGCGCTCGAGCTCGTCCGCCGCATGACGGACGTTGGCCGCGTAGCCGCTGAATTCCTGCCCGAGCGTGATCGGGACGGCGTCCTGCAGGTGCGTGCGGCCGGTTTTCAGCACGCGCGCGAATTCAGTCTCCTTCGCCGCGAGCGCGTCCGAGAGAAGCCGCGCCGCCCGCAGCAGATGCGGAAGCACCAGCAGCAGCGCCAGACGTGTCGCTGTCGGGAACACGTCGTTGGTCGACTGTCCCATGTTCACGTGGTCGTTGGGATGGACGCGCGTGTACGTGCCCTTTGGCGCGCCGAGGATCTCCGCGGCGCGGTTGGCGAGCACTTCGTTCGCGTTCATGTTGTGCGATGTGCCGGCGCCCGCCTGATACACGTCCACGACGAATTGATCGCGCAGGCGGCCGGCGAGCACCTCATCGGCGGCCTGGACGATCGCGTTGGCGATCGACCGATCGAGGCGGCCGAGCGACGCGTTGGCCTTCGCGGCCGCGCGTTTGATCATCACGGTTGCGGTGACGAGCGGCGGCGGCGCTGTCAGGCCGCTGATCGGAAAATTCTCGACCGCGCGCTGGGTCTGCACGCCGTAATACGCGTCGGCGGGCACGCGCAACTCGCCCAGAGGATCGCGCTCAACACGCGTGCGCATGGATGCCTCAATTATACTGCCCGTATGCTCCCGTCCTTCTTCGACAGCGTCGTGCAACTCATCACGCGCACCTCGACCGATTTGCCGCCGGACGTTCGCGAGGCCATGCGGTCCGCGCTCGACGCCGAAGCGCCGTCCACGCGGGGCGGCCAGGCGCTCACGATCATTGCCCAGAACATCGATCAGGCCGCGAGCTGCGAAGGCCCCATCTGCCAGGACACCGGCATGCCGACGTTTGAAATCCGCGTGCCTGTCGGCGTGAATCAGATCTCGATGAAGGACCAGGTGCGCAAGGCGGTCGCAGAAGCGACACGGCGCGGCAAGCTACGACCCAACTCCGTCGATTCGATCACGGGAGAGAATTCAGGCGACAACCTTGGGCCGGGCACGCCGATCATCCACTTCGAACAGTGGGAGAAGGACGAGATCGAGGTGCGGCTCATCCTGAAGGGGGGCGGCTGCGAGAACACGAATGCGCAGTACGCGCTTCCGGCGGATCTCGATCACCTCGGCCGCGCCGATCGTAATCTCGACGGCGTCCGCAAATGCATTCTGCACGCGGTGTGGAAGGCGCAGGGCAAAGGCTGCAGTCCCGGCGCGGTCGGCGTGTGCGTGGGCGGCGATCGTACGTCGGGCTACCTGCACGCGAAGGAGCAACTGTTTCGAACCCTCGACGACACGAATCCGGATCCGCGTCTGGCGGCGATCGAAGCCGCGGTGATGGACGAAGCGAATACGCTAACGGTCGGCCCGATGGGATTTGGCGGCAAGACGTCGCTCATCGGCTGCAAGATCGGCGCGCTCAATCGACTGCCCGCGAGTTTCTTCGTCTCGATCGCGTACGATTGCTGGGCGTTCCGCCGGCTCGGGATCGTGCTCGATGCGCGCACCGGCGCGATTACGAAATGGCTGTACCGCGACGCCGAAGCGCTGTCGGTCCCGATGCTCACGCCCGAGCAGCTCGCGGCGGGTTTTCCGCGCACCGGCCGCGAGGTGCATCTCAAGGCTCCGATTTCCGACGAGCAGGTTCGCCAGTTGAAGATCGGCGACATCGTCCTCATCTCGGGCCGGATGTTTACTGGACGCGACGCCGTGCACGCGCACCTGATGAAGCACGATCCGCCGGTCGATCTGCGCGGGGGCGTCCTCTACCACTGTGGCCCTGTCGTCGTGAAAGAGGGGGATGGGTGGAAAATCACCGCCGCCGGACCGACGACGAGCATCCGCGAAGAGCCGTATCAGGCGGAGATTCTCAAGCGCTACGGCATCCACGTCGTGATCGGGAAGGGCGGCATGGGCGCGAAGACGCTCGCGGGACTGAAAACATCTGGCGCCGTGTATCTCAATGCCATCGGCGGCGCCGCCCAGTTCTATGCCCGGTGCATCGATCGCGTCACGGGCGTGTCACTCCTGCAGTTCGGCACGCCCGAGGCCATGTGGCATCTCGAGGTGACGGACTTTCCCGCGATCGTCACGATGGATGCGCACGGCAACAGTCTGCACAAGGACATCGAAGAAGCGTCGGGCGAACGCTTGCACGCGGTGGGTGGGTGAAGATCTTCCGCGCATCAGCGAGCGGGTCGTAGGGGGAGCGTTTCGCGAAGAAATCCCTCTGAGCGTGCCGATCCCGCGTTAGTCGGCAAAACGCTCTGAAGGCGCCAGAAATCCGCGCTGGGTGTACCACGCGTCAAGTTCCGGGGCCCCGCGCTTCCGCCGACAAGCCGCCGGCGGAGCGTTTTGCCGGCGCGCGAAGCGGGATTTCGCAGCGAAACGCTCCGCCTACGACCCGCTCGCGCGCCTATTTCATCGCGTCAGCAAACAACGTGCGCAACCCCGAGATTGGATCGATTCCGCGGTCCAGGTGAATTCGGACCGCGCGTCGTCCGTGCGCTTCGAGCGTCTGGAAGTCGCCCACGGCCTGGGCGCGTTTGAGTTGGGAGAACGTGTACGGCGCTCCGGGGATCGCCGTGTTCGTCGCGTCTTCCCCCGTGATCACAAAGGCGAGCGCCGTATTCGGACCGCCTTTGTGGTACTGCCCCGTCGAGTGGAGATAGCGCGGTCCAACGCCGAACGTGGTCGCCACTTTGAAACGTGAGCGGATACGTTCACGGATTTCCGCGATGGCTTGCTCGATGGCCGGTTCGGCCGGCAGATAGGACAGAAACGCGACGTAGTCGCGCGGTTTGAGCGACGACAGCGCCGCTTTCACCACGTCCGAGGGCGAACCGCCGGTGAACCGGGAGAAGGCCGACACGCCGTGAGTCGCCGCAGCCGGTGTCCCACCGCTGAGATCCCCTTGCGCGAGGATCGCTTTGGTCTTGTCTTTCGCTTCCTGCACGTTCGGTTCGTCGAACGGATTGATCTCGAGAATCGATCCCGCGACCGCGATCGCGAACTCCCAGCGGAAAAACTCCGCGCCGAGCATCGCTTCGCGGGTGCGAAGACGAAGCACTGGATGTCCCGCCGCTTCGAGCGCGTCGAGCCGCGACGGGTCCGGACCCTCGTGCTCGGTCGAGACCGCGACGAAGCAGCGATCGTTGCCGTACTCGTCGGGCCGGCCCAGCGGTTCGTCGACGACCGGGAGCGCCCCTGTGCCATGCTTGCCGGTGCTCTCGGCGACGAGCTGCTCGATCCAGAGGCCAAGCGCGTGCAGCGGACGCGGCAGGACGACGGTCAACTTGTCGCGTCCGGCGCGCACCGCGGTGCCAAAGAACGCGCCGAGCTCGAAGCCCGCGTTCTGCGGCGTGGACTGACGGCAGCCCTCCGCCATGTCGGCGCCCCCGCTCAGCATGTCGCGTACCGGCGCGCCGACGAGCGCCCCTGGGACGAGTCCGAAAAGCGTCAGCGCGGAAAACCGTCCGCCGATGTCAGGCGGATTCAGAAACACGCCGCGATAGCCGCGTTGCTGCCCGAGCTGCGCGAGCGCGGTTCCGGGATCGGTGACCGCGACGAACTGCCGCCCGGCCTTCCCGCCGAGCGCACGCTCGACTGCACCGAAGTACAGCTTTTCCATGGACGCGGGCTCGATCGTGCCGCCGCTCTTGCTCGAGACGAGGAACAGCGTCTCGGCTGGTTCGAGCCGCGCGAGCGCGCCCGCGATCGCCGCCTCGTCCGTCGTGTCCATGACGACGAGCTCGGGATAGCCGTCGCGCACCCCGTACACGCTTCGCATCACCTCGGCGCACAGGCTGCTTCCACCCATGCCCAGCAGGTACGCCACCCGGATTCCGTCACGCCGAACCCCTTCGGCGAGCGCTTCGACGCGCGGCAGCTCCGCCTGCATACCGGTTGGCACGTCGAGCCACCCGAGTCGGTTGGCGATCGCGCGCCCGACATCGCTGTCAGGCTCGGCGCCCCAGACGGTGGCGTCGCGGCGCCAGATGCGCTCGACGATGGCGGGCGAGACGGACGGTCGCGGAGTACTCATCCTGCCAGTGTATAATCAGTGGGTAGGGCAGCGAGGCGAACCCCATGGATGGGCCTCGCCGCGAAGGGGAAAAAACATGATCAACGTGACTCCGACGGCGGCTGAAAAAATCACAGAGCTGCTGACCGAAGAGAACAAGGCAAGCGCCGGACTGCGGGTCTTTGTGCAGGGCGGCGGCTGCTCGGGTTTCCAGTACGGTCTCATGATCGACGAGGGCGAAGGCGACGCCTCGACCGACGCGGTCATCGAATCGAATGGCGTGCGGCTGCTCATCGATCCGATCAGCGCGCGGTACCTGCGCGGGGCAGAGGTGGATTTCATCGACAACATCACTGG